>JAYELQ010000045.1:0-14971 GCA_034717655.1 Campylobacterota bacterium | reverse complement strand
TATGATTGATGCAAGAATAAGTAAAATATTAATAAATGTTTTAGAAAATGGAGATATTAATTTACCTGATACTAAAAAATTATTAAATTTAATCATAAATGAGATATATATAAAAAATCAATATAATTTATTATCTATATCTACACAAAAGATAGCAAAAAAAATAATAGGTAGTATAAAAAATCAAATGAATTTAGTACAAGAAAATTTTAGAATTTTACATCTATTATTTGGATTAAGTATTTTACTTAAAAGTTTAGATATTGAAACTATAAAAAATCAATATTATTATCTTTTATCAAAATTTTCAAATCTTGTTGAATTTATGGAACAATATGAATTGATATCAGAATCTATTACTTTTAAAGATTTTGCAATTGGAATGCCAAAGTATTTATTTAATGATGAATTTTATTTGAAAAAGAATCTAAAAGAGCAAGAAATATATATATATATATATTATTATTTTTCTACTAGATATTATAAAGAATTATCACAAGATCATAAAATATATATGTATCCAGAACTTTATAAAGTATTTTTAAAAGCTATAGAGTTAAAACAAAGTGATTTGGTTTTTTATCTTTATACACCTCTTTTATTCTCATATAATGGAATTTCTACTACTCAAGATGAATTTGGAATATTTAATAATGAAGTTGAGAGTAAATTATCAAATTATATTAAAGATTTTATGATTCCTTTTTATAATTTAAAACCAAATAATAAAGTTAAGAAAAAAAGAAAAATAAAAGTTGCATTTATTCAAGAAAGGATTATTAACTATTCTATAAATGAAGTATTTACATCTTTATTAAAATTTTTAGAAGAAAATAAAAATGATAAATATGAATTTGTGATATTAGATCTAAATTATGCTGAACTTGGTTCGGATATAAAAGTTGTTCAAAAAGTTAAGGAGTTTGGATTTAAATATGTTGATTTACATAAAAAGTTTGTAGGAGAAAATGCTGATGGAAAACAATCACCTTTTTATTCAATTGTATCAAAAGTAATAGATATTAGAAAATATATTATAGATGAAAATTTTGATATTATTATAGGTGGAAACGGACGACCTGAATACAACTTTCTATTTACAACAAGAACAGCTCCTAAACAATTTTTTTGGTCACATGGGAATTTTGAATATGATTTAAAAGGGATAGATAAGAAAATATCTCATTTTAATCCTGAAAAAGATAAGTTTAATTTTAAAATTTTTAATATTCCAACTAAAGCTAGTAAAATAAGTAAGTACATAAAAGATAATAATATCAAAAAAGCAAGAGAAATAAAAAAACAATTTATTAATAAAATTATTTTAGGAACAATAGGAAGGCTGATTAAAATAAATAATATAGCTTTTTTAACTATTATTGCAAAAGTTTTAAAAGAAAATAATAATGTTATTTATTTAGCTTGTGGATCAGGTGATAAAAAAGAGATAGAAAATAAAATAAAAATTTTAAATATAGATCCTAAACAATTTATATTTATAGGTCACATTAGTAATAGTTTATATTCAAATGTAATTGATATATTTCTAGACACATTCCCTTTATCTCAAGGAATATCTAGGGGTGAATTCATGCAATATTCAAATAATGGATTAGCTACAAAGTCATATATAAACTCACTATATAAATTTAACAAACATAAATCACTAGATAACCATATTTTCAATTCTAATCTTTTAAAAAGTAAATTGAAAAGAGAAAATATTGATTTAAATGATTTTAAAGAAACTTTATATAGAGTTTTTATCTTAGATGAAAATGATTATGAAAATAAAATAAATTTTTTTATTAAAAATCAAGATTTCTATAAAAAGTTCAATATTTATAATAAACTTTTTAATAAAATACAATATAAAATAAATAGTTTAGAATTAATGAAAACTATAGGAGATATTTTTGAAAGTTGATGTTTTTCCAAAAAGAATAGAGATAGAGTTAGTTAGTGATTGTAACTTAAAATGTACTTATTGTCCTAGACATTTTGTAAATAATCTTACAGGTTATATGGATATAGAATTATTTAAAAAATTAATTGATGAAGCATCAGAATACCCAGAAACAATATTTGTTCTTCATAGAAGAGGAGAAAGTATGCTTCATCCTAAATTTAATGAGATGTTAAATTATATTTCAGGTAAATTTAAAGAAGTTCAAATGGCTACTAATGCTACTAAATTAACAGAAGATAAATTTGAATCAATTGTAAATGGACTTGATTTTTTATCTTTTAGTTTAGATATACCTGAAAGATTTAATAAAACAAGACTACCTGCAAACTATCAAAGAACAGAAGAAAAGATATTAAAGTTTCTAGAATACAATAAAGGTCGTGTAAAAACACAAGCATCAATGGTTAAAACTATAGATACAACAAATGAAATGTGTCAAGAATTTATATCTATTTGGAAAAATAAAGTAGATAGAGTACGAATTTATGAAGAACACTCTTCTGATGGTGATTTTGGTTCTTTAAGAACTCCTAGAGTTAATAGAAAACCTTGTATGATGCCAATATATGAGATGCTTATTTATGATAATGGAATAGTAGCTAGATGTAATCATGATTGGGATAGTGATGGAATGGGTGATGTTACAAAAAATACGTTAAAAGAGATTTGGATGAATGATAAATATGTAGATTTAAGAAATCAACATTTAACTCAACAACTTACTGATCCTGTTTGTAGTAAGTGTGATAGTTGGTATTCATCTATAGGAGAACAAGGTACAGGAGAGGTTATCGAAAATGGATAATTTTATATCCTTAGCAAAACCAGATATTGGGGAAGATGAGATTGATTTAGTTATAGAGACCATTAAATCTGGTTGGTTAACAACTGGTCCAAAAGTTTCTGAATTTGAAGGATTATTATCAGAATATTTAAAGTATGATGATGAAATTCACTCTGTAGGATTGAACTCTTGTACATCTGCACTTTTTTTAGCACTTGTTGCTTTAGGTATACAGGAAGGTGATGAAGTTATTGTACCAACTTGGACATTTGCTGCAACTGCTCAAGTTGTGGACTGGATTGGTGCTAAAGTTATTTTATGTGATATAGAACATGATAGTTTAAATATTGATATAAATAAAGCTGAAAAACTAATAACTAATAAAACAAAAGCTATTATTCCTGTTCACATTGCAGGTTACCCTTGTGATATAGATGCAATTTTAGATTTAGCTAAAAGATATAATCTTAAAGTTATAGAAGATGCAGCACATGCAATTGGCACAAAATATAAAGATAAAAAAATAGGTAATTATGCAGATATAACATGTTTTAGTTTTTATGCTACAAAAAACCTTGCAATGGGTGAAGGTGGAGCAGCTGTATCTAAAAATAAAGATATTATAGAAAAAATAAGAAAACTTAGTTATTTTGGTATCAATAAAGAAGCTTTTAAAAGATATGATAAAACTGGCAGATGGTTTTATGATATAGAAGAGATGGGATATAAAGCAAACTTAGATAGTTTACATGCATCATTAGGAATAATTCAATTAAAGAAATTAGATAAAATGAATAAAAGGAGAAGAGAGATTGCAAAGTATTATAAAGAAAATTTAACAACTAAGTTATCTTTTACTAAAGATAGTGAAGAAAATTATCATACATATCATCTATTTCCTATAATTTTACCAAAGCATCTTATTAGGGATGATTTTATTGAAGCATTAAAAAATAAAAATATTGGCTGTAGTGTTCATTTTATACCCTTACATCTACATTCTTTTTATAAAAATAGATCTGATAATAAATTTGATATAGCAAACGAGATATTTGAAAGAATATTATCTATCCCAATGTGTTCAGCTATGAGTGATGAAGAAGTTAAATATGTTGTAAAAACAATTAATAATATTTTAGGTTAATAGAATGGATAATTTTAAAGATTTAATTCTTGAAACAAAAAAAGTTTCAATTTGGGGTATTGGATATTTAGGATACACAACAATATTAAGACTACAAGATAATGGATTTTATTCAACATTATATGACTTTAATATTAAGAGATTAGAAAAATTAATTCAAGGTAATTATCCTGATAAAGAGCAATTAAATAGTTGGTCAAAAAATGGGAAAATACCATCTATTAATCTTAAATATATTGAAATTATAAAAGATAATAGTTTATTATTTAATAATAAAATACACATTGTATCTTTTCCAAATGTTGGTAATTTTAATTATTTAGAGTTAGCAAATATTTTTATAGAAAATAAAGATAAATTAGAAGATAGTTTAATTATATTTCAATCAGCAGGTATACCAAAATCAATAGAAAAAGAGTTTTGCAAAATTTTAGAAGATAATAATATATATATTGAAGTATCTACTGTTTTTAGAAGTGATTGGACTGTTGAATCTTTTTTTAATAAAGATATTAATAGGAGAATTTCTGGAAATAATAATTATGCTATTGTTAAAACAGAAGCTTTTCTTAATTTATTAGGACTGAATATATTAAAGCTTAGTAATATCGAAGAAGCAGAAGTTTATGAGAATACAAAGAATGCATTAAATTATACTATGGTTGCATTTTTCAATCAATTGTCTTTATCATATCCTCATATAAATATAAATGAATTATCAAATAAATTATTAGAAGATATGGATTTCAATAATTTTTCATTAGGTGTAAGTAGTGTTGATTATAAGTCAGAACAATCAATTGAAAATATATTAAGAGGTTCTTCTGTAGATTTTTTATCAATTATAAAAGAAGCTAATAATACCAATATTTCATTTTTATTTTATTATATTAATTTATTAAAAAATAAAAATATAAATTCTGTATCTATATTAGGGCTATCATCGTATAATAGTATAAAAGATTTAAGATTCTCACCATCTATAATATTAGCTGAATATTTAAATAAAGAGAATATTAAAGTATGTGTATTTGATAATAATTTTACAGAAGAGGAACTTGTGGAAATATTGCCATATTGTGAATTTAAAGATATAAATAGTCACTTAATTAATTCCGATGTAGTTTTTATTATGAGTTTACCAAATGAATATAAATTTTTTACTCAAAAAAGAATAGATGAGATAGGTTTATCTAATGTAAAATATCTACTAGATAATACAGGATTTTTTAAGAATTTTGTATATAGTGAAGATACAGTATATCATCAATTATGTGATGAAAATTTAATAAAGGTTTTAAACTAAAATATGTGTGGTATTTCTGGATTTATATCTTCAAGTAAAAAATATGATGGATACTCTATTGTTGAGAAAATGTTAGAAACCATAAATCATAGAGGACCTAATCAAAAAGGTCTAAAAACTTATGATGATACCACTTTAGGAATGGTTAGATTAAGTATAATTGATTCAAAAAATCATGATATTCCTATTGAAGATATTACAAATAATTATGCTATTGTTTACAATGGTGAAATATATAATCATGATGAGATAAGAAAAAATTTAAAAAATAGATACCCTTTTAAAACTAATTCAGATACAGAAACAGCTTTGGTTAGTTATATACAAAATGGTATAGACTCTTTTCAAGAACATAATGGTATGTATGCATTTTCAATATATGATAAAGTTAAAAAAGAAACAATTATTGTTCGTGATAAAGCTGGAGAAAAACCAGTTTATTATACGAAAGGTGAAGGTTTTTTTGCATTTTCAAGTGAGATGAAAGCGTTGCTTAATCTTGTAAAACCAGAATTTAATGATGACGCTATCTCTTATGAAGCATATGAATTCACTGTAGGTAAAGAAACATTATTTAAAAATATATATCAATTAGAACCAGGTGAATATATATCAGTTAAAAATGGTGAATATAAAATTTGTAATTATTGGAAAATATGGGATAATCTTATAGATATTCCAGATGATGAAAATAAAATTATATCAGATTTAAGTGAATTAGTTGAAGATTCTATATTACTTAGAACAAAAAATACAGCTCATAAATATGCTGCTTTTGTAAGTGGAGGTGTTGATAGTGCACTTATTGCTTGTATTGCTAAACCAGAATATTTATATACAGCACATTATAACTATTCAGATTTTAATGAACTTGATTATGCAAAACTTGTAGCTAAACAAATAAATAAAAGATTAGAAATTATAACTCCTACAAAAGATGATTTTTTAAGAACTAGAAAAGATATCGCTTATTCTTTAGATACACCTTGTACTTGGACTAGTTTTACACTTTGGATGCTTTTAGAAAGAGCTAAAAAAGATGGTGTAAAAGTTGTAATGACAGGTGAAGGAGCCGATGAGTTATTTGCGGGATATCATAGATATCATCTACTTCATCATGATGAACAGATACATAATTTAGAAGCTATGAAAGGATATAAATACCTTATAGGTAAATATCATGGAAGTTCAAGTAGTAGATATTCAAAATTAGTAAATAGATGTGAAAATCCATATAATGAAAATGTTAATAGATATTTAGATGAATCAATAGGAACTTATGCAAATCTAATGAGTGATGATATTGTTCACTTTATGGGATTAAATGATTTTTATAGTACAATGCAGGTACTTTTACAAATGAGTGATAGACTTAATATGGCACATAGTATTGAAAATCGTTCACCTTTTTTAGATTATAGGTTAATACAATATGCATTTTCTATGAAATCTAAATATAAAATTAAGAATGGTATTACAAAATGGATATTAAAAGAGGTATCAAAAAAGTTTATACCAAATGAGATAAGTAATAGAATAGATAAAAGAGGTTTTTCAGCACCTATTAATAAATGGTTTGAGTGGGATAAAAATGGTAAGTATAATAGAAGTGCATATAAAAATATGATTTTTGATGATTGGAAAGATATATATAATGTTACTAATTCTTAGTATATTATAAGATAAAAAGATGGACTTTTATTTACTTTCTGTTGTAATAATAACATCGGCTATTCAATCTTTATTTGGAGTAGGTGTATTATTATTTGGTACACCATTACTTTTAATTCTAAATTATAATTTTTTTGATACATTAATGATTTTATTACCAATATCTATTACAATTAGTTTTTTACAACTTACAGATGGATACAAATATATTAACTATAATATTTATAAAAATATTTTATTATTTTCTACTCCTATGATAATTATTTTTATATTCTTTATTTATGAAATTAATTTAAATATAATTACACCAATAGGTATTTTATTAATCTTAATATCATTAAAAAATAATATATCTTTTATTAGAAATATATTTAATAATATTTTAAATTTTAATAAATCATTTTATTTATTAATGGGTGTTATACATGGAATGACAAATTTAGGGGGATCTTTATTAAGTGCAAAAGTTTTTCATACATCTTTAAATAAAAATGAAAAGAGGTCTACAATTGCTATTTCATATATTACATTTGCACTATTTCAAATTATAACTATTTATTTTATTGATAATAGTTACAAATACACT
Source organism: Campylobacterota bacterium (assembly GCA_034717655.1). Lineage (GTDB taxonomy): Bacteria > Campylobacterota > Campylobacteria > Campylobacterales > Arcobacteraceae > JAIOSF01. The sequence goes on along the minus strand of JAYELQ010000045.1, from coordinate 7,511 downwards.
TATTTTAATCTTTTTTATATAATAACTGGATTATTAACATATAGATTAATGAATAAAATTGTCTTTAATAAAATATATGAAAATCAATATGATAAATTATTTTCATTTTTTTTATTTCTATCAGGTATTATTTTAATAAATAAAGGAATCTCATAATTATGGTAATTTGGTTAATTGGAATATCAGGAGCAGGAAAAACAACACTTGGAAATAAAATTAATAATCATCTTAAATCAAATGGTAAAAAATGTTCTATTATTGACGGAGATGAAGTAAGAAAATTTTATAATAATGATTTGGGATATAGTAAAAATGATAGAATATCAAATATTAAAAGAATTATGCTTTCAGTATATTTTTTAGAAAAAAATGATATAATTTCTATAGTATGTAATATATCACCATTTCAATTTTTAAGAGATTTTGCACGAGAAAAATTTAATGATTATAATGAAATTTATTTACAAAAGAATATTCAAATTGCAAAAAAGAATGATATTAAAGAAATATATAAAAATAATTTAAATAAGACTTCTATTGTTGGTATTGATTTAAATTTTGAACAACCAAAAAATAGTGATATCACTATAAATGTAGATAATGAAAGTGAAGAAGAATCTTTTCAAAAAATTATCGATTATATTAATAAAAAATTGGAAAAAGATGTTTTTAAAATATGAATTAAATGAAGAATTATATCAAGACTGTATAAATATAGCAATAGGCTTATTTAATCCTCTTAAAGGATTTATGACATCAGCAGATTATCATAGTGTTGTTGAAAATATGAGATTAACTAATCAAGAAATATGGACTATTCCTATAACTCTTGATATAGATAAAAAAACTTATTTAAAAGCTCTAGAATTAGATGAAATAGAACTTTTTTTTAAAAAAAATAAAATAGGTTATCTTAATATAGAAGATTGTTATATTGTAAATCAAAATACAGATATAAAACATATTTTTGGTACAAATGATATAAATCATCCTGGAGTAAAAAAAGAACTTTTAAGGCATAAATATAGAGTTGGAGGTAATATTAAAATTACAGATAAAACTATCTTTGAAGGAAATTTAAATCCTAAAGTAACAAAAAATTATTTTCAAGAAAAAGGATGGAAAACTATAGCTGGTTTTCAAACACGAAATCCAGTTCATAAAGCACATGAACATCTTCATAGAGTAGCATTAGATATTTGTGATGGTTTATTTATAAATCCTTTAATTGGATGGAAAAAAATTGGTGATTTTAGTGAAAACGCTGTTCTTGATGGTTATAGAGCTATGATAGATGAGTATTATATAGGCTTAAATATATATTTTGATAGTTTAAAAACACCAATGAGATATGCTGGTCCAAAAGAGGCTATATTTCATGCTATTATTAGAAGAAATTTAGGATGTACTCATTTTATTATTGGAAGAGATCATGCAGGAGTTGGTGATTATTACGGTAAATATGAAGCACAAGAGTTAGCAAGAGATATTTTAAAAACAAATAAACTTGGTATAGAATTACTTTTATTAAGTGAGCCTTTTTATTGTCATAAATGTGGACAAATAGTTTCAGATAAAACTTGTAAGCATAGTGCTGAATTTATTGAAAAAATAAGTGGTACAAAAATAAGATCAATGTTAGCAAATAATAAAAGACCAAATGAATTATATATGAGAACAGAAGTAGCAGATGCTATAATAAAATTAGATACTAAAAAGTTTATAGAAGGATAAAAATGAAAAAGATAATAGCTACAGTTGGACCATCATTATTAAATAATGTATCATTAAAAGAAGTTCATAGTGAAAAAAATATTTATAGAATAAATGGAGCTCATGGAACTATTTCTGAAATTGAAGATTATATTTTAAAAATTCAATCTCAACAAGAAGATGCAAAAATACTTATGGATTTACCTGGAAACAAAGTAAGAACAGCAGGTTTTATAGATGGATTTATAAATATTGAAGATGGAAAAGAATTTTCTTTAAAATTTACACAGATGAATTATTTCGAATTTTATAAATATATTAAAATAGGTGATGAAGTTTGGGCAAATGACTCAATCTTTAAATTTACAGTTAAAGATATAAATATTGAAGAAGAAAAAATAATTTTATTATCTCACTCTACAGGAAAATTATTAAATAATAAAGGTATGCATGTAAGGGGTATTCACGAAAATATTCCATTTTTATTTCAAAAGGATAAGGATCTTATTGAACTTGCTAATAAATATACGCTTAGTTATGTAGGATTGTCATTTGTAAGAACTAAAGATGATATTATTCAAGCAAAGAATTTAATTGATAAAGATATTTTAATAATATCAAAAGTAGAAACAGCTGCGGCAGTTAAAAATCTTACTGATATTTTAAAAGAGGTTGAATACATTTTAATAGATAGAGGTGATTTATCTACAGAAATAGGACTTGCAAAAGTTCCATCATATCAAAAATATATAATAGATAAAGCTTTATTTTATGGTAAAAAAGTATTTTTAGCAACACAATTTCTAAAAAGTATGGAAGAAAATCCAATACCTACTATACCTGAAGTGATAGATATGTATAATACTTTAAAAAGTGGAATATATGGAATACAAATGTCAGAAGAAACAGCTGTTGGAAAGTATCCCAAAGAATGTTTAAATGTTATTAATGGCTTATTAAAAGAGATACAGGAAGAGATAAAATGATAAATCAATCACCTATTTTTTTAATGGGTTCCCCTAGATCTGGAACAAGTATTATTCAGGCTTTAATTGATACTCAAAAACAAATTATAACATTTCCACCAACACATTTCTTTTCATTAGTTTTGTCTCATATAAAAACAGATATTGATGGTAATATAATTAATAAAACAGATATTGAACTATTAATAAAAAATGAGATAAAATATGATATATGGGAAAATACTAGCATTTATAAAGTTTTAAATCAAGATATTTTAATGATAAAAGAATTATATGAATCAATTATTTTACATTATACTAGAAATAATAAAAATAGATGGATAGATAAAACACCGAATTATACATATATGATTAATATTATTAATTCTTATTATCCAAATGCAAAGTTTTTATTTGTTTTAAAAGACCCTTTAAATACTGTATATTCAAGAAAATTAAAACTACCTGCAGATAAGCATAGATCAATAGAATTACTTACTCAATATTGGTGTAATGCAGTATCTAATTATAAAAACTTTAAACAAGAATATCCAGATAAAATTATCTTAATAAAGTATGAAGATTTTGCAAAAAATTATGAAAATGATATGAAAGATATCATGAATTTTTTAGAATTAAAATATAATAAAGAATTATTAAAGAATTATAAAGATTCTATATCTGGTTTAATACATGAAAAAGAGATATGGAAGCAAGATATGACTACTGAAATAATGAAAACAGATAAATATAATATATCTGATAATAATAGAGAAATTATTACAAAGATTGCATATAAAGAGATGGAGGAGTTTGGTTATTTATAAACTAAAACTAAAAAAAGATGTTTAAATTTTTAGCATTAATTACAAATAAATATTATTGGAAATTACATAGTTATATTATAAAAATTATACTGTTAATTTATGGAATAAAAGTTGGAAAAAACTTTTATTGTGAAGGTATTCCATTATTAAAAGTCAAAGGAAAATCTAAAAATATTATAATAGGGGATAATGTTAGTTTTCTAGGAACAGTAGATTTAAGAAACAGAGAAAATGGAAAGATAATTATAGGTGATAATGTTAGTATAGATAATGATGTTAGGTTTGTATCTGCAAATGATACAATATTAACGATAGGGGAAGGAACTGGAATAGGACCATTTTGTGTTTTTAATTGTGGAATAGATGTTAATATAGGAAAAAACTGTTTAATATCTGGTCATATATATATACAATCTTCAGAACATGGATTTAGAAAAGGTCAACTAATTAAAGAACAAGCTCATTCATATGGTAAAATATCTATTGGTGATGATTGTTGGCTAGCAGCAGATGTAATGATTGCAAAGAATGTTAAATTAGGAAATTGTTGTATAGTTGGAGCAAAATCTTTTTTAAGAAATATTAAATATGAAGATAATAGTATTATAGCTGGAACACCAAGTAAAAAAATTGGAGAACGTAAATGAAATATTGTAAAAAATGTATTATGCCCACAAGTAGACCTGGTATAACTTTAGATGAAAATGGTATATGTGGTGGTTGTCTAGGTTTTAAAGAAAAAAAAGAAGAGATTGATTGGATATCACGAGGTAAAGAGTTAGATAGAATTTTAGATACTTTTAGAGGTAAAGGTGATTATGATTGTTTAATTCCTGTTAGTGGAGGTAAAGATAGTACTTGGCAAGTTTATTCAATGCTTCAAAAAGGGATGAAACCTTTAGCAATAACTATTAAATGTCAATATAGAACAGAATTAGGACAACGAAATTTAGATAATTTAATAAATTTAGGAGTCGACCATATTGATTTTACAGTAAATCCTAAAATAGATTCTAAGTTTATGTTAAAAACTTTTGAACAAAATGGTAATCCATCTTTAATAGAACATTTAATAATGTGGTCTACCATTATTAAAACAGCTTTAAAATATGGTATAAATTTAATAGTTTGGGCTGAAAATTCTGCTTTGGAATATGGTGGGAGTAAAAATGATAGAGCTAAATTTAGAATGGACTATGACTGGATTAAAAAGTATGGTGTGACAAATGGAACAGTAGCTGAAGATTGGGTTGATGAAGAGTTGACTTTAAAAGATGTCACAAGCTATAGCTTACCAGAAGAATTAGAATTATCTAAAGCAGGTATTGAAAATTTATTTTTAGGTATGTATATGGAATGGGAACCAGAAGATATAGCCAAAAAATCACAAACTGTAGGTTTTGAATGGGCTGAAAATCCAGTTTTAGGTTTACATCCATTTGTAGGTGTTGATTGTGACTTTAGAGTTGTACATCATTTTATGAAATGGTATAAATTTGGTTTAACAAAATTATGGGATAATTTAGCTATAGAGATACGTGAGAATAGAATGACAAGAGATGAAGTAATTGACTTTTTAAAAACAAATGTAGAACCAATTCCACATAAAGAGATTGAAAGTTTTTGTAAATATTTAAAAATTTCAAAAGATAAATTTTTTGAAATAGCAGAATCTCATAGAAATTTAGATATTTGGGAAAAAGATAAAAATAATAATTGGTACATTCCTGTGTTTAAAAGAGAATTTGGTTTTTGGAAAGAATTTTTAAAATGAAATTAGATTTAAAAGAAAAACCAAGAGTTTTTGAAGTAAAAAGTCATAAATTGAATGATTTTGGAAAAATTATGTTAGATGCAAATGAGATGGTATCTTTTAAAACACAAAGTGATAAAGAGTATGATTTTGTAGCAAAAGAGTGGGGGTTTTATGCAACCCCATCTATTAATGGGAGACTAAAAAATGAAGGTTTTAAAACAGCATTAGTAATCAACGAAAATAGTCAAATTTATATAATGGTAATTGAAGAAGATAAAATAGAAAGTTTTAAAAAATATTTAAAAGATAATCAAGATAATAAAATTATATGTTGGTTAGATGAGTGGCTTAAGGAAGAATTTTAAATGTGTGGAATAGTTGGTTTTATATCAAATGAAAAAATAAAAAAAGATAATTTATTTGAAATGCTTAATTCTCTTGATCATAGAGGACCAGATGATAAAGGACTTTATTGTAATGAACAATTAAATAAAAATATTTTTTTAGGGCATACTAGATTATCAATATTAGATACTTCAAATTATGGACATCAACCAATGATTAGTGAAGATGGAAATTTTGTATTAATTTATAATGGTGAAGTGTATAATTATAGAGAAATTAAAAATGAACTTATTTTAAAAGGTTATTCTTTTCAATCTACTGGTGATACAGAGGTAGTTTTAAAATCTTTTTTAGAATGGGGAACTGATTGTTTTTCTAAATTTAATGGTATGTGGGCATTATCAATTTATGATAAAATTAATAATAAAATGATTCTATCACGAGATAGAGTTGGAAAAAAACCGTTATATTATTATAAAGATGAAAGAAAATTTATATTTGCGTCAGAAATTAAATCAATACTTAAATATCCAAATTTAGAAATAAAACCTAATTTAAAAAAAATATATAGATATTTATCTACAAATTATAGATATATAGATATAGATACAGAATCTTATTTTGAAAATATATATCAAATAGAAAAATCTAGTTTTGTTGAGCTTGATTTAGATTTTAGAATGACAACAAAAAGATATTGGGAATTAAAAGATTTTAATAACAATCAAAAAAAAGAGAGCGATATAATAGAAAAGTTTAGAGAATTAATGATTGATTCTGTTCGACTTAGATTAAGAAGTGATGTTCCTATTGGGTGTTTTTTAAGTGGTGGTATGGATTCTACTTCTATAACATCTATTGCATATAAAGTCTTAAAAACACCAATTATGACATTTTCAGGTATTACTGGAGACGAAAAAGGTATATACGACGAGAGTGAATATATAAATGAAGTTATAAAAGATACAAATGCAAAATATCGATTTATAAAACCAAATCCAGCAGATATTTTTGAGACTATTGATGAGATGTTGGATTACCATGATGAACCTATATGTACGGTAGCTTGGTATAGTTTATATTTAATCGTTAAGAACATGAAAGATGCTAATGTACCTGTTGTTTTAAATGGTCATGGTGGAGATGAACTTTTATCAGGTTATTGGGATCATTACCAATATAATTTTTATGATTTAGAAAATAATGATAGATTAGAACATGAGGTAAAGAAATGGTATACGAATCATAATAGAGATATAAGTGAAATTGAAAAATATAAATCTATGATAAAAAAAACTATTAATAAAGAAGAAAATGAGATTGATAGATTTACTGATTATTCATATATATTCAATAATGATTTTAGAAATAAATATAATTTAGATATTAAACTTAAAACTATAAATTGTGATTCAATTCTTACTCAAAGGATGTATAAAGAACTTTTTTATGAAACAGTTCCTTCTTCATTACGAGCTGAAGATAGAAACACAATGGCACATTCAATTGAATCTAGATCTCCTTTTCTAGATCATAGACTTATTGAATATAGCTATGCCTTAGATAATAAATATAAAATAAGAGATGGTATAGGTAAATGGATACTTAGAGAATCTATGAAAGGTATCTTACCTGAAAAAGTTCGAAATAGAAAAGATAAAGCAGGTTTTACTGCACCAGCAGATCAATGGTTTAGAACTATTAATAAAGATCAAATAATAGAAATGTTAAATTCAAAAGAGTTTGAAGATTTAGGAATATTTGATATAAATACTTTAAAAGAATTATATAATGAACATTTATGTGGTAAAAAGAATCATCATATGTTTTTATGGCAGTTGATTAATCTATTTTTATGGTATAAAAAGTTTTTTATAAAGTGAATAAATAAAAATAAATGTTAAT
>JAYELQ010000044.1:0-3130 GCA_034717655.1 Campylobacterota bacterium | reverse complement strand
ACAATATGTGCATTTATAAAACTTGAAAAACTACGCTTAAACTATAAAATGAATCACTTTGCTATCAAAGAAAAAATATATATTGAGGCTCTAAAAATTGCTTATGAAAAAGTTGGAGAGTTAAAATATGGGTAGTTCTGTAAAATTTTTGCTAAATTTTAATATTTAGATTATCGTAACATCAGATTCTAAAAGATAATCTTCTATACCAAATATAATAGCATAAGCTTTTTTATTTTTTCTCACTCTTTTAGAATTGGCTAAGACTTTTGGTAAATCATCAATTTCTAGTTTTTTAATTTTACTTTTACTGTATTTGATAGCTTGTGCTTTAAGTGCTATTTTAATTTCGCTTGGTTTATAGTCATCTGTTCTTAACATTGCTATATATTCTTTATTTTGATAAGGAACAATTATATCTTCTAAAATTAATTTATCATGTTTAAAATTGAATATAACTTTTGGAGTTATATTATTTATATTATTGTAAAAATCTTCTGCTTTATCTAGTGGAACTTTTATAGCTATCTTCTTTTTATAATTATTATAACTAGATGTTAAAAGTCCATAAAATATTTCACTATCTGCATCATAATTTATTGTATCTATTTTTGGTTTTCCATACACTGTTGGATATGCTTTATTCATTGCATTGATCGTAATATTATTTATATTATCATTAACATATTTTACTCTTTTTTGGAAAGTAGAAGTTTTTTCAAATTTACCTTTAACTAAATTATATTTTTGTGATATTATATTATTTATATAAATAGATAATTTTTGTTTTTCGGGTATAAAATTATAACTTCTAATATCTATAGTTTTATCTATAAGTCCACATATATACCTAGTATAACGTTCAAGTCTTATAACTTTAAAGTCATAGTATCCAAGTGAACGGCATTCATTTCTAGAATCTGTCTCACCAATTGATGGTCCTGTCATATGTCTCCAAGAACCTCTTTTAATATATTTATATTTTTTATAATTATGTACTTTAGTATAATTAAGCAATATCTGAAAGTATTCATTTTTATTAAACTTTGAGTAGCTTTTAATATCCCATACTACTAAATTATTTTGAGTGACTTCTTTATCGTTTGATACATAAAGAATTTCCTTTTGCAAACTTGGCTGAGAACATCCAATTATAAAAAATATTACCCCTAAACTTATAATTATATTTCTAAACATATTTTGCATTATTTTCCTTTTATTTTTAGTTTAATTGTTGAAAACTTATTTTTCTTCATTGTATCTAACAACTTACCAAAATTATAATTACTCTCATCAAGTATATCATCACTTATATTTTCAAATTCTCTTAATTCTAATTTATCTTTTGAGTAAATACAAAGATACCATTCTACAATAGTATTTTTAGTTGGATTATAAGCTATAAGTTGATTTTCATCATTTTGCTTGGGATAAACTAGTCTTTTATGTATACTTTTATTTGCTAGTATCACACCTACTTTTCCATTGGCTTCACTATATAAAATAGATACATAACCTTTATCTTGTGTAGCTATTTTAAACTGCATTTGTTCTTGTGATTTATATATTGATTTATTTGATTGAAAAGTTAAATTTTTATTATTAATATTTGAAAATATTTGTTGAAAGTTTTGATTGTTTAATAAATATAAATCATCTTTTATTTTTAGATACCAACTATTATCTTTTCGTATCACTTTAATATTTTGAATATCTTTTAAATTTGATTTATTAAACTTTGGATATTTTATATTTATTTTTTGGATTAATGTTCTATTGTCATATATCACTGATACATACCATTGATTGTCTTTATATTCTTCTTTTAGTATTTTGATACCTTGTAAGGTTGCATCAGTAGAGGTTGATATATTACTTTTAAATGATTTTTGATATTTATCATTTGATAATGATTTATTTATATTAGAGTTAGATGATATTTTTATCTTAATAGTTTTTGATATTTCAGCTTTTGCTATATCTCTAGCTGTTTGTAGATTTCCATCTATACCATAACCAATTATTTCATAATTTTTTAAGGGTATATTGTAAAACCATGAAGGTGTCGCAAAAAGATATATTGGCAATATTAGTAAGATTAATTGCAAAATATTTCTTTATTAAAACTATTACTATTTGAAATATAATATTTATATGATTTCGAATATATTAGTCTATTAATTTCTTTCAATAATTCTGGTCTCTCATCTATATTTTCATAGCCAAATAAAATCGTATCATTTATTTTAGGTTTCATAACAATACAATGATTAGGTGAAATTGGTAATAATATATTTAGTGATTCAGAATTTGTTCCAGCTCCAAAATGATTTAGTGGTGATTTCAAGTCATGCCATATGCAAGGATTGTCAGATGTAATAAATCCTATTTTATCAGTTGTTGTATAAACTCTGATATCCAATAAAGTTAATTGAGGAGCTATTTCTTCAATAAATAATTTCAATCCATACTCTACTGGAGTATCAGCGATTTGCTGTATTCTATCATAATCAATTAATTCATTATTTTTTCTAACTATTAAACTTTCATCTATATTCTTGTTCATATTTACAAATATATTTTTAATATAATCTATCCCAACTTCTGTTCTATTAAGCATTATTGCTATGAAAATGCAAAGTTTATTTTGTTCGTCAGTATAGATTTCTTTATTTTGAAATAATTTTTCATCTCTAATTTTATAGAAATCTTCTTCATGTCTTGCAAAAGCATCTTCAATTTCAAGATTTCTAATACCCTCAGTATCATAAATTGTGTAATAATTTTTCTCAGTAAAAATCTTATTACTAGTCGGTTTGTCTATAGGAAAATGACTTTCGCAGTTGTACAACCACACATGAGGTGTTTTAAATTTAAATTCTTTATCACCCCATGCTTTTAAATATCCATTTGGTATTATGTGTTGCCATTTTTTTTCAGCCATTTTTTATCCTTAGAAGTTCTATTTTATCAAATAGTGGCTTAATATTTAAATACTGAACCTAATACCCAGCTAACCTGCGAATGTGTAGGATATAGAAGAGGGCGAGCCGTAGGGCGTGGCACCTTTTATATTCACAGATTTGTCTGGTTCTGCGACTAGTTATCACGTAACCGTTAGGCAAGTGGT
>JAYELQ010000043.1:0-15083 GCA_034717655.1 Campylobacterota bacterium | reverse complement strand
GCATTGCAACAAGAAAATAAAAAAGTTATACTTATATATAATAGTTACGAAGATAAAGATTATAAAGAGGTTTTAAATATATTAAAGCCTATTATAAAACATATTGAGATAATAGATTGTAAAAGTGATAATAGAGTTGTAGATAAAGATATTTTACTAAATACAATAGATGAATTAGAGATAAAAAGAGAAGAGTATAATATAAAAAATTTAGATGATGATTTTATATATTTAGTATTTGGTTCATTTTTAGTAGTAGAGAATTTTTTAAAAGAATATAAAACTCTCTACTAAGTTTCTAATTAAGCTATTGTAAAAAAGCTTGTATTTTATTGTTTGTATTTAGATTTTGTTTTAATGAATTTGATTCATCTTTTAAAAATCTTATATTTTTATAAAAAAGTTCACTCATTATTTTTAATTTATCTAAATCTAAATCAAACTCTTCAATAGAAGAGTCTGATATATAATCATCAACCCATTTTAATAGAGCTTCTGCTTTAAAGTCACCATCATAAGAGTCAATCTGTTTTAACTCATTAAAAGCTTTTAAAGACCTGTTTCTTCTTTCCATGCTTCTATTAATCCTCTTACAACTTTTTTAACTTGTGCTATAGCATTTAAGTTATTATCTACACCTGCTGTAAATAATGTCTCAATTTGATAAAGATATAAACCATCTAAATAATATGCAACATCTCCACCATCAAAATCAAGAATATTTCTTAACTCATCAAAAATAGCAATCGCTTTATTAATATTATTGAACTTTGTTTCAATATCATCTATCTCAATTGCATTTTCTACAAATGAAAGATATTTTAATAATCCTTCATATAATTTTAATATTAACATATAAGGGTCTTCTGTTGTTGCCGCTTGTTGATTATATATATCTAGTCCCATTTTAACTCTCCATCTTTTATAAAGTATATTAGCTTATATTATATTATATAAATACTTAAAGATTATTAAGTATTTTACAAAAATGTTATTAATTTCCAGAACTTTCTTGCTCTATCATCATCTTTAAACCACTAAAAGATGATTCCATTTTTGAAATAGCAGCACCATAACTACTCCATTTTACAGACATATCTGTATATTTAGTATCTAGCTTTTCAAGTTCATCCTCTATATCTTTTTCCCAAGCAGCTTTCTCCTCTAACATTCTTTCACCATAAGTAGTAATAACTCCACCATAGCCGTCTAAATTATCAAGAAAGTCAGTTAAGTTTGCACCTATACCTTCATCTAAATATGTACCTACAAATAAATTTCTAATTGTATCTGGGTCATCTTTCAATGCTTCATTAAACTTTTTATCATCTAAAGATAGATTACCATATTGATCTAGTTCTATACCGTGGTTAAATATATTTTCACCATTATAGCTATCAAATATTTTTGATTTTAAATCATTTATAATCCCTCTTATATCTGATTTGTAATCTAATGAAGATTCAACATCATTTAACTCCTCATTTACACCTGATTGAAGATCATTATATTGTGCTATAAATAGCTCTAACCCACTTGAAACAGCAGATGTATCTCTACTTATAGTAACAGATGAATATTCATCAGGTTCATCTACTTTTAAAGCAGTCATAGTTAAGTTATCATTAATATCCATAACATTTGAAGATTTCTCATATAAAACACCATCAATAGTAGCTTTTAAGTTTGATGCAGTTAATACATGATTAGTACTATCTGCTGTTCCATCACCATCACTATCTGTATATCCTAAATTTATCCCTAAGCCTTCATTTATAGTTAGAGCATTATCTTCACCTGTTTCAACACTTTTTATTACAAGTCTATATTCTCCATCAGAAACCTCTTGAACAGATGCATTTATATCTTCATCTTCATTTATATCTTCAGCTAACTCTTCATATGTTTTATCAACTAATGTTTTAACTTCACTAAAACTACTATCAACATTTGCTAAATTCTCTGTAAAAGTTAATGAGATACTAGCATCACTTCCTCTAATTTGAAGTTTATCATCACTATCAAATGTAGCACTAAAATAACCACTATCATCTATCATATCTTTAAAATCTTCCCAAGTTGTATCAGAAGTTGTTTCAAACTCAACCTCTTTCCCATCCTCTCTTGAGATAGTAAAAGTTCCAGAACCAACTAAAGCTGATGTATCTGCTACAGTATCAGTACCTGTATATGTTCTATCAACTTGTGCTGCTGAAAACTTTTTACCAGATATAGCATCACCAGTTACACTATCTACAATACCAATATCTGATAAAATATTATCTCCATCTGTAAATGTTAGCTCTGTTTCTTCATCACCATGTCTAATAGTTAATCTATCATTTTCTATAGTAGCTACAACATTTTTAGTAGTTGAAGTACTATCAATCACATTATTATCAGTATGATTATTAATTAAATCTTTTACATCTGTTAAAGTTGAACCACTAGTAGTAATATCAAGAGTACCACTTCCAAAATTAATTGTAAATGTTCCATCAGTTAAAGTAGTTGAACCATCTTCAACTTTACTACTTTGATAAGTTGGTTTTCCAGCTATCCCAACAGTAATAACATCCTCTTCAGTTGCTCCTGTTACTACTTCTACTTCTGGGTCTGTAAATGTATTTGATTGATACACATCTTTTTGAGCTAATTGGTCAACATGAACAGTAGTTGTACCCAACTCCATATCATTACCTTGTAACATATCAAATACAGCAGAAGTACCTGTAGCATCTGTTAAAACTTGATTAAAAAGATTATCTTTTCCATTATCAACATCAAATAACTTTGTTGTTTCTAACATATCATTTAACTTTTCACTCATAGTAGCTATAAATTCAGATTCCACTTCCCAATCAGCAAGTTTTTCATCTATGGGAGCTATTATTTGCTCTTCATCTGCTGCTCTTAGTTTATTTAGTGTGTCACCATTTACAGACTGAACTGCATCACTACCAAAACTACCTATCATACTATAATCGTAAGTTGGTTCCCTTACAGTAATTGTTGAATCTGCCATTTTAAACTCCTTTTATTAATTTAAATTATAAAACTATTATCGTTTCATACCTAATATTGTTTGCAACATCTCATCTACCATTGTTATCATTTTTGCATTTGCTGCATAAGCTGCTTGATACTTAATAAGCTCTACCATCTCTGTATCTTTATCAACTTTAACAATTTTATCATAATTAGATTGCATAGACTCTTTTATAACTGCTTGAGATTCTTCATTAAATCTAACTGCTTCTCTATCTGTTGCAATTCCTGCTCTAATACTTTGAAAATACTCCGAAAAAGATGAATTATTTTCATTTGTTCCATCAAAATTAATATCTTCATTCCATTGAATATCTGCTAAATAGTCAAGTTTATCTTGAGTTAATACATTTATTCCAGCTTCATAAAACTCTAAAGAATCTACATCACTACCTGTAAATAAATTGATACCAATCATTTTACCACTTTCACCACTCTCTTGAGAAGCATTTACTCCAAAAGTATATGTTTGGTCAGAATGTTCTATATATCCTGAACTATAATCAGATAGTTTTTGAGCAAACATATCTAATTGCTCTTTATATTTTGTAAATTTATTTTCACCCGATTCTGTTTTTATATTATCAATTAATGGTTTTAAAGTACCACCTGTCATATAAACCTCTTCATCAAATATCTCAAGGTGAATATCATTAACACCTGCTTGACTAATTAAAGAGTGTTTCTCAACAAAGTTATTTACAACATCCCCATCACTATTTAAAGTGTTATTATCATAAACTAAAATTTCACCATTAAATTGACCAGCTTCACCTTCTGTATTTGATTCTATTATTAAATATCTATCTTTATTAGGGTCTAAAGGATCATAGTCAGAATGAAGAGGGTTATTAGTTAATATCTTTTGTCCATCTTTATCAAGTTCATAAGGTCCATTATATGTTGTTATTTTGTTTTCAGTATCAGTTGTTTTATTTATTTTAGCTACTAAACCTCTTACAACATTACTAGCATCTATTGTTATATTTTCATAAGTTTCAGGAGTTGTTCCTATTGGAGCACTTACTGTATCACCATAAGTTAAAGATACAGTTGTTTTATCATCTAATATATAAGAGATACCATCTGTTGTACCTTTTATAGTCTCTTGAGACATATCAAAATCTATCCCATTACTAGATGCTTGTGCTAAAACAGCAACATCACCCTCTGTAGCTTTATATGTTATTACAAGTTTTTCATTATTTGACCCATCTACTGCTATAGTATCTATCTCATTATTAGGGTTATTTGTATTCCAATTTGTTATAATAGATGCATCTCCTGCTATAGCTGTAGCTATATCTGAAGCACTATCTCCACTAGTCCCTGCTAAAGTTGTACCTAAAAAATCTACATCACTAGTAGCAGCACCAAATATTTGGATAGTTTGTTGCTCTTGATTATTACCATTCCAAGTAGTAGGGTCTACAAGTGAACTTTCATAAGGGATTAGATTTTCTTTTGCATATATATCTTTTTGAGCAATATAATTTTCACTTAATTCTAAAATATGTACATTTGTATCAAATCGAACAGCAGTTACACCACCTATTTTTAATTCATAACCAACATCTCTTGATATCTCAACATCAATATATTCAGATATCTCTTGCTCTAGTGCATCTCTTTTATCTAATAAATCTAATGGAGTATCATTTGAATTAATAATCTTTGCGCTAATATCACCAATAGTATTAAGTAGTTCATTTACTTTTGCAACAGTATCTTCTGTTGTACCAAATGCCTCTTTCTCTTTTGCTTCAATTTCGCTATAAGCTTGTTTTAAACTATTTAATAATTCATTTGCATCATTTTTTAATTCATTTTTATATATAGTATATTGTGGACTTGTTCTTAAATTTTCTATTGATTGAAAATATCTATTTATATCTGCTGATAAACCTACATCATCTGTTTCTGCAAATATAGCTTCTATATCATTTAGCATACTATTTTCTTGCTCATATGCTGTTAGTTTTGAGTTCTCTTTGATAAGGTTTTGATACATATAATCATTAGTAACTCTAGTTACATCATCTACAATAACACCCCTACCTGTTGCCCTACTATCAGAATGGTCTAATTCAGATATATTTACAACTCTTTTTTTATATCCAGGTGTAGTTTCATTAGCCAAGTTATTCATCACATTTTCAACTTGAGTTTGTGATGCTTTTAAACCTGTTTGTGCTACATTTAAAACATTTATCATTTAATCCTCCTCTTATTTATAATTTTATTCTCACATTTCTTTAATATAGCTTAAAAAGGCCATATATTTTCTAATATTTGAGTTCCCCAACCTTTTTTTAATGCATTTTGAGATTCACCATTTTTTTCATAAGAGATTTTTAAATTTGCCAATTGAGATGAATATATTGTATTTGATGGGTCTATATCGTAAGGTCTTATAATACCACTAATCAAAATAGTTTGTTTTTCACCATTTATTAACATCTGTTTTGAACCTTTTATAAAATAGTTACCATTTTTATATGTTTGTTCAATAACAGCAGATATCACTGTAGTAAACTCTTCAATTGAACTAGAACCACTAGAACCACTAAAAGAGTTACTTGTCCCTGAATTAAAACCTAAACCTGTTACACTATTTATTTTTTCTTGATTATTACCAATATTAGCAAATATTCCAGCACCTAATCCTGTAGTATTATCTTTACTATTAAATTTCTTATTTGAAGAATCATTAGCTAATACCTCTTCTACTACAACTTGAATAATATCACCTATTTGAAGGTCTTTTTTATCTGAAAATAATGAAGCACCTTGTCTTGAGTATAATGCCCCTTTTCGTTGAACAGGTTGTGTTGGAGTTTTTACAACTTGTTTATTATCTTCAGGTATCTTCATATCTATAGTTTGTTTTTGACTACAACCTGTATATAATAAAAAAGTAGCAAGTAATAATATACTATTTCTCATATCTATTCTCCACTATCTCTTTTAAATCTAAGGCAATTTTAATATGAGTTACTTCATTTTTAATAAGTGCTTGAACACCATATCTTACCATCAATGGTTCTAAATCAGTATCGTAATCACATACTATTAATAATTTATTTTTAACAGCTTTAATTGATTGGATATGTTTTTGTTCTAATAAATCTACTACAATAGTAGCCTCTTTGTATATAGTCTCTTCAAATTTTAATGATTTATCTAATCTTCTAGGTTTAAATACTTCTACTGGTGTTGTTGTAGTTGTAGAAGAACTATTAACTACTTCACTCATATCTACACCTGTATTAAATTCCTCTTGAAATTTATTACTCATATGAAAATAGTAAGCAACAAACATAATTATTAAAGATAGACCAGCTACTATCTTAATAATTTTTTCTTTAATATTACTATTTTTTACTATTATTACCATTTTTAATCTTTAATAGTTTTATTTGATAACAAAAGATGTAAAATATAAATCTTTAACACAATTTCGCTCTATAGCTTCTGGGTCTGTTGCATCATTTAATATATTATTTATCTCTGCTAACATATCATCTTTTAACATATCTTTTCCACCAACAGTTAACAACTCTTCACTACTTCTAGCACTTACTTCTCTTATAACTGCATCTATAATTTCTGCTTTGTTAGTCTCAATAATTTGTTCTATTGTTGCTTCATTTGTTTTTACAGTAAAAGATAGTTTCATAAGATGAGCTCTACCTTTAGCATCTGTAATATTTAAAACAAGACTATCTACTTTAGCTAAAAAAATTTCACCTTTTTCTTCATTAGATGAGCTAACTTCTTTAGCTTGTTCTTGTGTTTGTTGATTATTATTAGATGCTTCTGGGTCAAACATACCTTTTGAATATAGAAAATATCCTATTCCACCAACAGCTGCTAATAATACTACTATTAGTATTATTAGTACTATCATCATTGGATTTCCACCACTTTTCTTTTCCGTTGCTTCTGTTTCTTCTGCCATTACTTTTTCTCCTTACTTTTAGAATTATCAATATCTTTTAGAACTCTCATTTTTTCCATTAAAATAGTTGTTGTTTTAGGGTCTAATTTTTTTAATATTTTCATAACACGTTTCTCTTTTAAACGGATAATTATATCAAATACCTCATCTATTTTACCATTTTTTATCATATCATTAAAAACATTAATAACAACTCCCAACTTCATTTTATCATACATTAACATAGCTTTATTTGTAATAACTCTATTCATCTCATCTAAAATTCTTTGATTTTCATCCCTTAATGCTCTTGCACTCTCTTCCTCTTTTTTTATCTCTTTTTGGAGAATTTCTAATTGTGCTTTACTTTTTTGATAATCTAACTCTTTCGCTTCATAAAAATCGTTTAACTCATCTTTTATTAACATTAATTCTTGCTTCTCTTTATAAAGAGTTGAATCTTTCATAAGATTAGCATAAGATAAGCTATTTGTGATAATAGCTAGAAATATTATTTTATATAACATTATTTTCCTTTTTCATCTTCATATACTTTGCTTGCATATATTCAGATGCTACAATCTCTTCTTGTTTTTCTATCTCTTTTAATTTCTCTTTTCTTATATCTTCTAACATATAACTAAACTGTTCACTCTCTTTATTTAAAGTTACAATAATAGTATTATAACCATCTATTTTACTTTTTAGTTCAATTTTATTTTGTGATAATTTTTGGATATGTTCTTTCATAGTCTCTTTATGAATTTGTAATAATACAAAATCAGAAATAGCTCCCATAACATCTAACCCTCTTGTATTTAATTCGTGTTGTGTTTTAATTAACTCTTTATCTATATCATCAATTTTAGATAATGCTTGTTGTTTTAATAAAACTTGCTGATTTATTTGTTGTTGTTTTAGTTTATATAGTTTATCAATCATATTTTATCTTCCAAATAGTATAATAAGATGCCATAAATCAAAAGTATATTTTTCAATATGCTCACCAATCCAAGGTAATGATATAACTATAAACATAGAAACAATAATCATTTTAGGAACAAATGCTAAAGATGCATCACTTATTTGAGTTACTGCTTGAAAAATACTTATCAATAAACCAATAACCATACTAACAATAAGTGATGGTAAACCCAATAATAAAATAATTTTAACTGTGCTTTGAGATATACCCAATAAATCCATATTCATATCTATTAATCTTTTACTTTTATTGTAATTTCTACAGTTTTATTATTTAATAATTCATTTAATAAATAAGATAAACTTTTACTATCTACTGTTAACTCTGTATCTTTTATCTCTTCCTCTTGAGTTTCTATAGCAGATTCAATCTCATCCATTGGCAAAATATCTAAATCACTAATATCTACAAGTTCATCTTCGTTTTCAATAACTTCATCATTTTCATTTTCAGAAGAACCTATTAATTCATCTAAACCTTCAAAGTTTGTTGTTTTTGAATCACCTAATATATCATCTATATCAGGTGGTACATCTTCACCAAGTGCTTTTAAAATATCTCTTTCTACTAAATCATCAATTTTAGAGCTGTTTGACATTATCAACCTTTCTCTTTTGGTTCAAATGCTTCATACATCTCTTCAATTGATGTAATATCTTTTGGATCAATTTTTTTAGGAGCCATAGAATCCAATCTTTTTGAAATATAGATAATTAAATTATCAAACTCACGAATACTAATATCACCTACCCCATAATTATCTAAAAAACTTTGCTTTATACCATCTTTTGGTACCATAAATTTTAGGTATTTACTCATAAAATCATCTTGTATTATTTTTGTTTCATCAATTATAAAAATATCTGTAGGTTCCTCTTTTATAGAATTTTTTAAACGATTTAAAGATTCTATTCTTGTAATAATACCATCTTCAATTTTTAATTTGATGTTTGAACTATCTATAAGTTGTTCTATTTTGTCAACAAAATTAATATTACCATAAATATAAATATTCATTAGAACCCTCAAAAGTAAATTTATTTCAAAAATTATATCTTTATTTTATTAAAGTTTAGATAAAATGTTTTTTATATTCTTATACAAATTTATTTTTAGGACCTATTATTTTGAAGAGATTAATATTTATCATAGTTACTTTAGGCTTGTCACTTTATTCACAAACAATAAAAGATATATCTAATATAGTTGGGATTAGAGAAAACCAACTAATAGGATACGGTTTAATTGTAGGATTAAATAAAACAGGTGATGGTGGAGATACCACAAAACAATCTTTACAAAACCTTTTAAGGAACTCTTATATTAAAGTTAATATTGATCAAATAAAATCAAAAAATATTGCAAGTGTTATGGTAACTGCTATACTTCCACCTTTTGCTAGACAAGGTGATAAAATAAAAGTAAAAGTTTCTTCAATAGGTGATGCAAAATCAATTAACGGTGGAGAGTTATTATTAACACAATTAAAAGCTGTAGATGGGAAAGTATATGCATTAGCCCAAGGTAGTGTAATATCAAAAGCTATAACACCTACAAATGGTTATATATATGATGGTGCAACAGTGGAAAATGAATTAAGATATGATTTAAAAGATGAAAAATCAATAACACTTAGTTTATTAAGACAAGATGCAACAACAGCTGCTTTATGTGAAGCAAAAATAAATGAGGAGTTAGGTGAAAATTTAGCAGTTGCTTATGATACAAGAACTATAAAAGTAGATAAACCAAACAATATCTCTATGATATCTTTTATATCTAAAATTCAAAATATTGAACTATTTAGTTTAATGAAAAAGAAAATTGTTATAGACCCTTCGAAAGAGATGATTGTAGCAGGGTCTGATATAACTATAGAGCCAATTACTATCAGTAGAAAAAATTTTACATTAAGAATTAAAAAAAGTGATTTAGGTGGTAGAGATATAGGTGATGAAGTAAATATTGGTAAAGATATTGAAAATATAAATTTAGATAATGCTTTAATTAATACAAAAAAAGTACCTACAGTATCTGACCTTATGAGAGCTATGAAAATTATGAAAATAAATATTAATGAGATAATTGAAACAATTAAGATGTTAGATAAACTTGGTGCTATTAATGCAGATGTTGAGATAATAAGATAATAAGGAAATAATAATATGGCAGAGTTTTTAAGTCAAGATGAGATAGATGCTTTATTAGATATAGCAGAAGAGGATGGTGATTTAGGAGATTTTACAGAGAGTGATAAATCAACTGCAAAAGATAAAAGTTACTCTATTTACGATTTTAAAAAACCAAACAGAATATCAGTTGATCAAATGAAAGCATTTAATGCTTTACATGATAAGATGTTAAGATCTACTATTAGTGATGTATCTGCTATGTTAAGAAAAATTGTTGATATAAAATTATATAGTATAGAGCAGATGACTTATGGTGAATTTATTTTATCAATTCCACAAATTACAAGTTTAAATACATTATCTATAAAACCTTTAGAGGGTAGAATTGTTATTGAGTGTAACCCTGCTATTAGTCATAAAATAATAGCACATCTTCTTGGTAATGGGGATAGTACACTATCAGATAATACAGAAAAAGAGCTAACAGAGATAGAGCTTCAAGTTTTTGACCACTTTTATAAATTAATTGTAACTCATCTAAAAAAAGGTTGGGATGATGTATCTTCTATAAACTTTAAAATAGAAACACGAGATACAAATGCAAATGCTATTCAAATTATTTCAGACCACGAAATTGTTCTTCTTGTTGTTTTTGAGATAACAATAGATGATGAAGCTGGATTTTTATCTATATGTTACCCTATTACTTATATAGAAAGTTTATTAAATATAATAGTTGAAAAAGTATTTGCTGAAGCAAAAAATAAAAAAGTTAGTAAGAAAAAAGATATAAATGCACTTATATCAGGTGCAAGAATGAAAATAGAAGCTATGTTAGCAGAAACAGAATTGTCTGTAAAAGATATTCTTGAATTAAAAGAGGATGATGTTATTTTATTTAATAAAAATGCAACTAGCTCTTCTGCTAAAGTTTATATAAACCATAAAGAGAAATGGTCTGCACTAGCAGGTGGTTCAAATAGTAGAAAAGCTATTCAAATAACATCTAATATAGACCACGAAAAGATGGAAACATTAAAAGAGTTAAAATCAATTAATGACCAAAGAGCAGAAGAGAAAAGAAAAGCAAATGAAGCAATATCAAAATTATTAAATACAAAAGATGAATTTGTTCATTAAGATATATTATAAAAAATAGGATAAGAAATTGCAAAGTAAAATAAGAAATTTTAGTATTATAGCACATATAGACCATGGAAAAAGTACACTAGCTGATAGAATTATACAAGAGTGTGGAAGTGTAGCAGATAGAGATATGTCAGCACAAGTTATGGATACTATGGATATAGAAAAAGAGAGAGGTATCACTATAAAAGCACAAAGTGTTAGACTTGACTATGTAAAAGATGAACAACACTATATATTAAATCTTATAGATACTCCGGGGCATGTTGATTTCTCTTATGAAGTTAGTCGTTCTTTAGCTTCATCAGAGGGTGCTTTACTTATAGTTGATTCTACTCAAGGTGTTGAGGCTCAAACTATTGCTAATGTATATATTGCTATGGAAAATGACCTTACTTTAATGCCTGTAGTAAATAAAATAGATTTACCATCAGCAGACCCACTTAGAGTTCTTGAAGAAACAGAAGATGCAATAGGTCTTGATTGTACTGAACATAATTTGATATCTGCAAAAACAGGTGTTGGTGTAAAAGATTTAATAGATTCTATAGTTGATACTATTCCAGCTCCAAATGGTGATGAAGAAGCTCCAACTAAAGCACTTATTTATGATAGTTGGTTTGATAACTATTTAGGAGCATTAGCACTAGTTAGAGTTTATGATGGAAATATAAAAAAAGGGCAAATACTTCGTATGATGAATACAAAAGTTGAACACAAAGTTCTTGACCTTATGTATCCACATCCACTTAAAAAACAAAAAACTTCTGAGATAAAAACTGGTGAAATTGGTATAGTTATTTTAGGTCTTAAAACAACAGAGAGTATAGTAGTTGGTGATACTATGACTGATGCAAAAAATCCAACAGCAAATATTATTGATGGGTTTGAACCAGCAAAACCTTTTGTATTTGCTGGGATTTATCCAATTGATACAGATAAATTTGAGGAGTTAAGAGACGCTCTTGAGAGACTTCAATTAAATGATAGCTCTATTAGTTTTGAACCTGAAAGTTCAGCAGCTCTTGGAAGTGGATTTAGAACTGGGTTTTTAGGTATGCTTCATATGGAAGTTATTAAAGAGAGACTTGAAAGGGAATTTAATCTTGATTTAATAGCAACAGCTCCAACTGTTGTATATAAAGTTCTTACAACTTCAGGGGAAGAGGTTATGATACAAAACCCTTATGAATTACCTGCTGTTAATCATATAGAAACTATATCAGAACCTTATGTAAAAGCTACTATTTTAGTACCAGATGAGTTTTTAGGAAATGTTATAACACTTCTTAATAATAAAAGGGGTATTCAAAATAAAATGGATTATATAAATAAAAGAGTTCTTTTAGAGTATGATATCCCTATGAATGAGATAGTTATGGATTTTTATGATAAACTAAAATCAACTACAAAAGGGTATGCTAGTTTTGATTATGAGGTTATAGGTTTTAGACCTGGTAATCTTAAAAAACTAGATGTTTTAGTTGCTGGGGAAGCTGTTGATGCTTTAAGTATTATTGTACCTGAAGAGAAAGCTCAAGCAAGGGGAAGAGTTTTTGTAAAACAACTAAAAGAGCTAATACCTAGACAACTTTTTGAAGTAGCTATTCAAGCTAGTATTGGAAGAGATATAATTGCAAGGGAAACTGTAAAATCAACAGGGAAAAATGTAACTGCAAAATGTTATGGGGGTGATATATCAAGAAAAAGAAAATTATTAGAAAAACAAAAAGCAGGTAAGAAAAGGATGAAATCTATTGGCCGTGTAAATGTACCACAAGAGGCATTTATGGCCGTTTTAAAACTTGATTAAAGGATAAATTATGACAATTAATAATGATTATATACAAAGTAACAATATACAAAACCAAGAGATTGAAAAAAATACAGAGTTATCTGAGCTTTATAATAAAGATGAAAATAATAAAGATACAAAAAAAGAGTTAAGTGTAGAGGAACAAATTCAAAAATCAGCTGTTGAAGTTTCATTATCAATGAATGCACAAGTTATACTCTTTACAATGAATACACAAGATTTAACTATGCAAAATAGTGAAGCTCAAAAGTCAATATTAGACTTTTTAGCAGGTAAAGATGTTGAAAATCAACTAAGTTTATTAGATATTGGATATGAAGGTAAAGCGATAACAGAACTAACAGAAGATGAAGCAAAAGAGCTTATATCTGATAAAGGTTTTTTTGGTATTAGTGAAACATCTCAAAGAGTTGCTGATTTTGTTTTTGCTTTTAGTGATGATGATTTAAGTATTCTTCAAAAAAGTAGAGAAGGTATCGTAAAAGGGTTTGAGGAAACAGAAAAACTTTGGGGAGAGGAACTTCCTAATATATCTTATGAAACACAAGCACAAACTCTTAAATTAATAGATGCAAAAATTCAAGAGATAAAAGATAGAAAAAAACTTGAAGCAGAAGAGTTTGAACAGAAAATAGAAGAGAAAGAAAATGCTATAAAAGAGTTTGAAGAGAAGCTAGAGGAGAAAAAAAATGACAGCACAAGATAAAGAGTTAGCACAACTACACGATGATATTATAGATGATGTAAAAAATTTAGTTAATAAATATATGTGTATTGTAGGAGTTGATGTACCTGAAAATGATGAACCTGAAGCAAAAAGAAAAATTATTGCAATTATAAAAAAGGGTATAGAAGAGCAAGAGAAAGAGAACTAAATTGCTAACTGACATACTTGGAATAATTCTTATAATGTATGTTATATGGAAAGCTAGTGATGGCTTTGAATCTGCTTCTAATTATTTAGGTAGAGATATGACAGAGGGTGTTAAGGGAGCTACAATAAATGCTATTGGTAGTTCTTTACCTGAATTAATGACTGCTATGATAGCTCTATTGTGGTATAACGATAGAGATGGTTTTGGATTTGGAGTAGCAGCAACTGCTGGAAGTGCTTTATTTAATACTTTTATAATACCATCTGTTGTTATTTTATCTGTAGTTGTATTTACTACAGTAAAAAGAATATCTATATCTAAAAAAGTTGTACTAAGAGATGGTATATTTCTACTGCTATCTGAACTTTTATTAATTATGTTATTAACAGGTGGCACTATAACTTTTTATCACTCTATAATAATGTTAGCTACTTATGGAATATATGTATATTACACTATATCAAGTATGAAAAAAGATACTACTAATATTAGTAAAAATAATGATAACCATAGTGATTTTTTAGAATATGATGTAGAAGATAGAAGCAGATTAAGAAGTGTTTTACATATAGATTTAAGACACGTTATTTTAGGGGAAGATAAACTAAATAAACTTAATAGTATTTTATTATTAATTAGCTCTATTTTTGTAATAGGTATAGCCTGTCATTTTTTAGTAGATTTTACATACTCTATAGGTGATAGATTGAATTTAAATGTATTTTTTATATCTGTAATTTTAGCTGCTGCTGCAACTAGTATACCTGATACAATATTAAGTATGAAAGATGCTAAAAATGGAAACTATGACGATGCAACAAGTAATGCACTTGGGTCTAATATATTTGATGTTTTAGTATCACTTGGATTACCTATTTTAATTTATACTATTATGGTAGGACCAATTATTATAGCCCCAGAATCAATGGAACTAATATCTGAATTAAGAATTTATCTATTTATTTTAATAGGTGTTGCATTTTTATTTTTTATATTTGTAAAGCATCTATCTTTTAGTAGTGGAATATTTCTGATATCTGTATATCTATTATTTGTAGCTTATATATATGGAAAAGCTTATAACTTAGAATATTCACAAACTATCTCAGAATATTTGATGATAATTAGTAGTAATATACCA
>JAYELQ010000042.1:0-15156 GCA_034717655.1 Campylobacterota bacterium | reverse complement strand
TATTTTAATTCTTTTTAAAATAGCTATTGATACCTTTTGCAATACCTTTTGCTATTAGTTTTTGATACTTTCTAGTATATATCCTTTTACCCTCTACAGGGTGAGAGATATATCCAACTTCTATAAGAATAGATGGCATTTGAGCCCCAACTAATACCCAAAAAGGTGCTTCCCTTACCCCACCATCAGCTATTCTTTTTTTACCATAAGTTTTTCGTAAAGTGTGTAGCATATTTTTTTGAACATCTATAGCTAATTTATTAGATTCTGTAATCTTTTTTTGATTTAAAATAGTAAGAAAAGAGTTCTTACTAGACCAATTCATAGACCCCATATCACCTTTGTTCTCTTTTGCAGCAACCCTTTTTGCCCTTTTACTTCTAGCAGGAGATAAAAAGAAAGTTTCTAGTCCGTGTACTTTATGGGCTCGTTTTTTTGCTATAGAGTTTGCGTGTATAGATATAAATAGTGTGGCATTCTTTTTATTAGCAAATTTTGTTCTATTTGATAATCTAATATATTTATCTCTATTTCTTGTTAAAAATACTTTATATCCATCTTTTTTTAACTCATCTCTTAAATATTTACCTACATTTAAAACTATCTTTTTTTCATATTTTCTTTTAGAACCAACTGCACCTGCATCTTTTCCACCGTGTCCGGGGTCTATTACTATCACTTTATTATTTGGGCTAAAATAATTTTGATTTTGAAATTTATTTGGAATAACTTTTTTACTAGGTTTGATAGTTGTTTTTACTTTACTTTTTTTAGGTTTATCTAAAATCTTTATAATAATATTTGATTTATTGATTATATAAATTGTTTTTGGATTTTTTTTATTCATCAAAGATATTTTTAAACGATTTTTACTAGCTTGTGTTACTATAGTTTTTGATATTGCATCAAATTTTAATTTTGTTTCTCTTGCAAATTTGAAATTACCTTTTAGATAAAAATTATCATAATAATATCTATTTGCTTTATACTCTTTAAATTCAATAAAACTTTTATCAATTTTTTTATTAAATCTTATTGTTATACTATTTTTTGTTTGTTTTACAGATAAAATAGTATATTTCTTTTGATATGTAAATTTTTTAAATACTGGTTTATGTACAGATTCTTTTTTATTTAATCTATTTAATTCTAGCTTGTACTTCATTGTACTTTTCCCTAAAATATTTCCATATTTTATAAGTTCTTTTAAATACTCTATCTCTTTGGCTTTATTATTTGATAAAATAATATTTAAATAAGCTATTTTACTTAAATTGAACTTCTCTTGATAAGATTGTATTGAATTAGAAGATGCTAATGTGAAAAATAAAGATACTATTAAAAATATCTTTATTAAAAAAACATTTTGTTTTTTATACAAATTATTCGCCGTTTACTAGTTTATCCATAAGCTCTTTTACAGATATAAGTTTAGTTAATTTATATCCATTTGAACCTGTAAAAAATAAGCCTGTATCTAATTTACCATTATATGCATCACTTAAACAATCAGCTATACAATATCCAACTTCTTTAGCTTCTACACCTCTTTTACAAGGAGATACACAATTACTAGCACAAACAATTTTTGGAGCTGTTCCATTTTTTATAGAGTTTTGAAGATTTGTAAGAACACCCCTTGCAGGTAATCCAACTGGTGATTTTAATAGTGATATATCTTCCTCTTTAGCATCTAGTAATACTTTTTTTAAATTTTCGTGAGCATCACATTCAAATGTACCTATAAATCTAGTAGCCATTTGGACACCACTACAACCAATATCTAAAAAGTTTTCTATATCATTCTTATCCCAAATACCTCCAGCTGCAATTACTGGAAAATCACCCCATAATTTAGCCTCTTCTATTATAGATGGTAATATATTTTCAAGTTGATACTCATCTTTTGTACATTGTTCATAAGTAAAACCTTGATGACCTCCACTTTTTGGACCCTCAACTATAATAGCATCTGGAAGTTTATTGTATCTTTTCCATCTTTTACAAATTATTTTTAAAGCTTTTGCAGAAGATACAATAGGAATTAATGCAACATCTAGATAATCTTTTGTAAACTCTGGCATATTTGTAGGAAGACCAGCTCCCGTAATAATAATATCTATACCTGCTTGGCAAACATCATTTACTATCTCTCCATAATTAGAACTAGCATAAAGTATATTTGTAGCAAGAGGTTTATCACCTGATATCTTTCTTGCATTTGCTATTATCACTTTTGTTGCTTCACCATTATAAAAATTTTCTGTTTCCATAGGACGACCAGTTCTTGAAAGTTTTTTAGCATATTTTTTATCTTCATAATATCCTGTACCAACAGCACTAATTACACCTAATCCACCCTCTTTTGATACTGTACCTGCTAATTTATCCCAGCTAATACCAACACCCATACCACCTTGGATAATTGGTTTTTCAATAATATATTTTCCTATTTTTAATGGTTGCATAATTATAAATCCTTTTATTTTACAATAATTTTAACAAAATTCTTTTTACCTTTTTGTAAGATAAATGCCCCTGCTTCTAAAATCATTTTTTCATCATCTACTTTTTGTTGATTAATTTTAACTGCTCCACCTTTTATATCTCTTCTTGCTTGAGATGTTGATGGTACAAGTTTACAATCAACTAATGCTTGTAATATCCCTATCCCTACATTTAAATTAAACTCTTCCATATTTGTAGGGATATCTTTTTTTGCAAATATTTTAGTAAATTCATCTTTTGCTTTTCTACCTGCTCCAACTCCGTGAAATCTATCTACAATCTCTATAGCTAATAGGTCTTTTGCTAATTTTGGATGAATTTTTCTTGATTTTACATCCTCTTTTAATATTTTTAACTCTTCTAATGTTTTTGATGATAATAACTCATAATATCTCCACATAAGTTCATCTGATATACTAAGTATTTTACCAAACATATTATTAGCTTCATCAGTTACACCAATATAATTATTTAAAGACTTTGACATCTTTTGTACACCATCAAGACCCTCTAATATAGGCATCATAAGTACAACTTGTTGTTTTATATCACCAGATTCTTTATCTTCAACACAAGCATAAGCTTTTTGAAGGTGTCTTCCCATTAAAAGATTAAATTTTTGGTCTGTTCCACCTATCTCTATATCTGATTTTAGATAAACAGAATCATAACCTTGTAATAAAGGGTAAGTAAATTCGTGTATTGCTATATCATCTTCATTTTTATATCTTTTTTTAAAATCATCTCTTTCTAACATTCTAGCAACTGTTCTTTTTGACATAAGCTCTAACATAGAAGCTAAAGATAATGGTCCTAACCAATCATTATTATAAACAACTTTAGTTTTTGATTTATCTAATATTTTAAAAGCTTGTGTTGTATAACTCTCTATATTTTTTTTAACATCTTCACTACTTAATACTTTTCTTGTAGCACTTTTTCCAGTAGGGTCACCAATAGTAGCTGTAAAGTTTCCAATTAGAAATTGTACAATTCCACCATATTTTTGAAATGTTGCTAATTTTTGTAATAATACAGTATGACCTAAATGTAAATCAGGAGCAGTTGGGTCAAAACCAGCTTTTACATAATAGTTTTCATTATTCTCATAATAGTTTCTAACTAATTTTTCAAGTCTTTCATCATCAATAATTTCAGATGTCCCTCTATTTATCTCAGCAATAGCTTCTTTTATTTTTATATTTATGTCGTCCATATTTTTACCTTTATTTATTTTTTATTTATAAGCATCAGATGCCATATAAAACTCTATAACTTTCATTTTTTGTTCACAAAAAGCTCTAACTTTCTCTTTATTATCATTTTTAATCTCAAAATCTATAGTACAATATTGATTTTGAGCATAAGGATCTTTCCCGTACTCTACAAATAATATAGTTGCATTATGTTCTACAGATAGATAACTTAAAACTTTTGCTAACTCCCCTCTAATACTAGGGATACTAATAACCATATTATAGCTATAAAATCTATCTTTTATCCAGCTAGAAAATAGCATATGTTTATTTTCTTTCATTTTCTTATATGCTGTTTCACAAAGTTTATGGTGTATAACTACATCTTTTCCATCTTTTATAGCAACTATATCATCTCCAAATTTTGGATGACAACAATGGTCAAAAGAGATATTATTTATATTAAAATTTGAATATAATAAAATATTATCAAACTTATACTCTTTTAGTTTTAAATTTTGTATTTTAAATCTTGCAAGGATACCATTATGAACTCTAATATATTTTAAAATAACTTTTTTAATATATTTTAGATGTTCAATATTATATACAACATTTTTAAATTTTTTTAATTCTAAATCATCACAATTTTCAAGTATATTATCTTTGTATCTTGAAAAAATTGTATTTATAATATTTGTACTTGCTAATTTATCAATTTTATTTAATCTATGATGACATAAAAGCTTAATAGATTTTTTTGCCTTATTTGTTTTTATCATATCTATCCAACTACATCTAATAATATCATCTTCTCTACTAATAATAGATATTATATCTCCACTTTTTAGTTGTGTTAATAATGGTTTTTTAACTTTATTAATAAGTGCTTCTACAGCTTTATTTCCTAAGTCTGTATGCACTCTATATGCAAAATCAAATGCAGTTGAACCCCTTGGGATAGAAAAAAGTTCCCCTTTTGGAGAATATACAACTATATCTTCTATAAATAACTCTTGTTTAGCATCATCATAAAACTCTTCAGCACTTACATCATTTGCAGCTAGTGCTTCAAGCCAATCTAAATTTGGTTCTTTTGAGTTGTTATCACCATTTTTATATTTCCAATGAGCAGCTATCCCAAACTCTGCAATATTATGCATATCAAATGTTCTAATTTGTATCTCAAAAATCTTACTATTTGCAAATACAGTACTATGAATTGTTTGGTAACCATTTTCTTTAGGGATAGCAATATAGTCTTTAAATCTTGCAATTAATGGTTTATAATGAGTGTGAATAATACCCAATATTTTATAACAATCAAGTGGGTTTTTAACTAATATTCTAATAGCATATAAGTCTAATACCTCATCTATACTAACACCTTTTCTTTGCATTTTAAGGTATATTGAGTATGAGTGTTTTATTCTACTTAATATTTTAATATCAGATGGATTATAACCATTTTTTTCTAATATATCTTTTATATTTGATAAAAAGTTATTTAATGTTAATTGTGTTTTTTGTTGAAACTCTTCTAAATAATTAGATATTTTAGTATAATCATCTCTATATAAATATGAAAAAGAGAAGTCTTCTAATAAGTTTTTTATACTTGATATACCTAATCTATGTGAAATAGGAGCATATACAACTAAAGTCTCTTCAGCTATACGCTTTTGTTTAGCTTCACTTAAAGCATCTAAAGTTAGCATATTGTGTAATCTATCACATAACTTAACTACTAATACCCTTACATCATCAATAGAAGCTAATAACATTTTCCTAAAAGTTAATGCAGAAGCTAATAGTTTTTTATTATCTTTATCTGTTGATGGAGATAATTCATGTTCCCTTATCTCTACAATTTTAGTTAAACCATCTACAATATGAGCTACATCTTTTCCAAAAAGGATAGTTATATCTTCTATAGTACTACTAGTATCTTCTACTACATCGTGTAATAAAGCTGCTATAACCATAGATTTATCATTACTAAAATATGCTGTAATACCTGCTACAATAATAGGGTGTATCACATAAGGTTCACCACTTTTTCTAAATTGTTTTTCGTGTGAAGAGATAGAAAAAGACAAAGCTTTTTCCATATTTTCATCTAATTTTATGATAGATTTTAAAAAATCAATAGCACCATCAATAGTATTTAAAGATTTAACTGATTCTACAATGTTATGCAAAATATTTTTTTACTCTTCTTCTATACCGTCTATTACAAGTACACCAGAAGCTATCTCTTTTATAGCTATATCAGTATATTTCATATTTTTTATTTCACTATTATCTAATAATGGTTTTGCACCTTTACTTAAATCATCTGCTCTTTGACCAACAGCAATTGATAAAATATATCTATCATTATCTACTCTTTTTAATGCTTGAGATACTATCTCTTCTACTCTTTTCATATATATTATTCCTATAATTATTATTTTAAACTATTTTACTATTGAACATTGTGAATAATCACCTTTTATTATGCTCAATAGATTTCCCTCTTTATTCATATTTGCTACAACAATAGGAAGTTTATTATCTTTTGCTAATGCAATAGCAGTATCATCCATAACTTTAATATGGTCTTTTAAAGCATCATCATAACTTACAACATCAAGTTTTAAAGCATCTGCATATTTAGCTGGGTCTTTATCATAAACACCATCTACTTTAGTTGCTTTTATGATTAAACTAGCTTCAATCTCAGTTGCTCTTAAAATAGCAGCTGTATCTGTAGTAAAAAAAGGATTTCCTGTACCTGCACTAAATATTACAACTCTATTTTTTTCAAGATGTCTTTTTGCTTTTCTAACTATAAACGATTCTGCTATTTGTTCCATTTTTATAGCTGTTTGTAATCTTGCATCAATACCAATATGTTCTAAAGCTTCTTGCATAGCTATTCCATTTACAACTGTAGCTAACATACCCATATAATCACCACTTGTTCTTTTGATTATACCGTCAGCTGCTGCACTTACACCTCTAATAATATTACCCCCACCAATAACAATACCAACTTCTATGTTATTATCTACAAGTTGTTTAATTTCACCAGCTATATAATGTAAGATTTGAGTGTCTATTCCATAACCATTTTCTCCAGCTAATGCTTCTCCAGAGAATTTAACAAGAACCCTTTTATTCATAATTATTTCCTTACTATTTTTGTGATTATATCTAATTTTATATTAGTATATGGTTAATCACTTATTTATATATTTAATGATAAAATAAGTTTATTGAAGGATAATTATGAATTTGAAATATATATTATTTGGAGCTGTAATATTGCCAAACTTTTTATTTGCTGATAAAAGTAATATTGATTGTATCCCATTAGAAGGTGAAAACTCTATTGTATGTAAATATACTCAAGAGAGAGTAAATTATGCTAAAGTTGTTAAGTTTAAATGGATTGACCCAAATGGGGTGTTAAGTAGAGAAAGAGATATGGAGATACCTGCTTTTTATGGTTCTGTTTATGACTATCGTTACCTTTCAGGAAGACTAAAAGGGCAATGGAAGTTTCAAGTAATAGATAGAAATAATATTTATGAAACAACTTTTATTATTGACTAATGGATAATCAAATCGCAATAATAGGAGCTGGTGCTTCTGGATTAATAACATCTATTATTTTAGCTTCAAATGGTATAAAAGTTGTTTTATATGAAGAGAACTCTAAAGTTGGTAAAAAGTTATATGCTACAGGAAATGGTAGATGTAATATAACTAATAAAAATATATCAATAGATAACTTTTATAGCTCTACTAATAATTTTATAGATTATATTTTAGATAGTTTTTCTTTTGAAAATTGTAAAGATTTTTTTTCAAAACTGGGATTAGAGTTTAGTATAAATGAAAATGGTAGAGTTTACCCTTTATCTTTACAAGCTTCAAGTGTAGTTGAGGTACTTGAGCAAAAAGCTAAAAGTTATGGTGTTGATATTAAATTAAATTCAAAAGTTGAAAATATAAAATATAAAAATAGTATGTTTATATTAAATAATAACTATAGCTATTCAAATATTATTATAGCAACTGGCTCTAAAGCTATGTCTAAAACAGATGATATAAATAAAGGTTATGAGTTTGCTAAAAGTTTTGGGCATAATATCATAGAGCCTTTCCCTTCACTTGTACAACTTCTAAGTGATGATAAAAATATAACTATAGCAAATGGTGTTAAAGTTGTAGGGGTTGTAGAGGGTGTTAAAGGTGATATATTATTTACTAATTATGGACTTTCCGGTTCTGCTATTTTAGATATAAGTCGTAATATATCTCAAAAATTAACTAAACAAAAAAATATATTAGTTACAATTGATACTCTTCCTAGTTTGTCTTATAAAGAGATTTTAGATATATTATCAACAAATATAAAAAATAATAAATCACAAGATATATATTTGTGGTTAAATAGTATAATAAATAAAAAATTGGCAAAATATATTATTATAAAATCAAATATACCACAAAATATAAAATATACAAATTTTTTAACACAAAATCATATAAAACAGATTCTTAAAAATATAAAAGAGTTAAAAATAAATATTACAAATACAAAAGGTTCTGCTAATGCTGAGGTTTTAGCAGGTGGAGTTGACTTAAAAGATATCAATAAAACAACTATGTCATCAAATAATAAAGATGGATTATATTTTATTGGGGAAGTTTTAGATGTAGATGGTGATTGTGGTGGATATAATCTTCATTGGGCTTGGGCTAGTGGTTATATTTGTGCTAATTCTATTATAAAAAAATTAGAAGGTGAAAAAAATGTTTAAAATATTATCTATTATTACTATATCTATTATATTTAGTGGGTGTTTATCGAATCCTATTACTTATAACTCTTTAGAAAATAGTAAAATTAAGAATTATCAATATATAGAAAAACAAGAGTGTAATTATTTAATAGGTCCATTTGTTATTAAACAGGGATATAAGACACTTGATGAATTAAAACAGAAAACTATAAAAGAGGCACAAGAGCAAGGTTTTTATGGAGATAGTCTTATAAATATTAAATTTGAAGAGAGAATAAAAACACTTATAATAGGTACAAAGTTATGTTTACATATAGAAGGTAATTTAATTGAAGATAAAAATAAAATTTAGGTAATAAAATAATGTTCGATAAAAATAAAAAACAATATATTAATATAATACATAAAGATAAACATTTAACAGTTGAATCTCAACTTCTAAAAAATAATAAGTTAATAGATTCTCAAAAAAGCTCTTTTCATAGTTTAGATGATATAATGTCTCAAGATACAGTTATAAAACTAGAACTTCTTCAAAATAAAGTTTTTAATACTTATATTTCTACTTTATATGAGGCTAACCAAGAGATACTAAAAACAGAAGAGATAGATAGTAAAAAACAACATAGTATAAAACTAACAGATAAGTATAGTATAACTACATCTAAAGATAATGTTAGTAAAATATTAGAATACTATAAGTTTTCAGGGGTTGATTATCTTATATCACCTTTTTCTATATTATATAATAATATTCAAGAGATAGTAAAATATAGTAGTCTTAATGTTATGGTACATAATAATTTAGTATATATTATTATATTTGATAAAAATGGTGATATTACAAAAAGTTTTATAAAAGAACTTACTCCATTTGATAAGCTTAAAGATTCTGATTTTTCACATAACAATGAAGTTGTTGACCAAAAACTATATGAAGAGATATATTTTTTCGAATTACAAGATATTATTACAGAAACTGTAGAGAAACATTACGAAGAGATTAATGAAGAAAACTTAGAACCTGATTTTTTTAATGTCATAAATATTTTTTATACTGTAAAACAATTAACAGATGAACAATTAGAGCAAATATATGAAACTATAATGGTTGATATAAAGTATCTACCTATATCTCTTGAAGATGATTTAAATAAGTTTATAAAAGATGATACTTTAAAAGAACATAGTTTTATAAAACCTAGAGTAAAAAAGAAAAGCAATAAACTATTTTTATGGAGTGTTTTATTAGTATCTAGTATAGCTTTAATTATCTCTATTCTTTATTATCAATTAGAGCAAAAAGATGAGATAGAAGAGAATAAAAGTAGTATAAAAATGGAAGATTTAGAGAAAAAAGTAGAAACAAATAATATTATAGATAAAAAAATAGTTTCAAAAGATATTAATAAAACAGAAAAAACTATAGTTAAATTTACTCTACCTGACCATATTAAAAATAATAATTTAATTGAAGAAAAGATTATAATGCTATTTGATTTAGTTCCCTATGATTCTGTTTTATTAAATTTGAATATTGATAAAAACAGTTCAACTTTTATTACTAATTTCTTATTAGATTCAAAAAGTGTATCTAAGTTTCAAAACAAGTTATCTTCACTTTATGAAAATAGTATAGTTGAATTTGAAAAAAACAATAAAACTGTTAAAAATATGATTATATCAAATAGTAATTATATTGTTAAAAATAGTAATAGTATTAAAGATGTGATTTATCCAAAATATAAATTTATACCTATAATGAAATTTACACAATACTTAAATACAATTTTAACTGATAATTCAGATATAAAATATATATCAACAGATATAGGTGAATATACCACTATAAAATATCGTATTAAAGATTATTATAAAACACCTAATAATTTTTTTAAATTTATAAATAATTTAAATAAAAAAGATATAGCAATACATATAAATTACCCTATATCTTTTGTAAAATTAGATGGACAACTTGAAGTATCTTTTGATATATCTTTCTATCAAAAAAATGAGAAATAGATATGAAAAAGGTTTTAGAATTACTAAATAATTTTAATGAATTGGTTATGTTTAAACACTCGATTTTTTCATTACCTTTTATATTTATAGCTATGGTAGTAGCTTCTAATGGTTGGTTTGGTTTTGAATTATTAATATTTGGTATATTAGCAGCTCTTAGTGCTAGAAATTTTGCTATGAGTTTTAATAGATATTTAGATAGAGATATAGATGCTTTAAATCCAAGAACTGTAAATAGACCAAGTGTAGATGGTAGAGTTAGTGATTTACAAATGGTAGTATTCACAGTTTTAAATGCTCTTTTATTTATAGTTGTAGCATACTTTGTAAATCAATTAGCTTTTTATCTATCTATACCTATTTTATTGGTAATAGGTAGTTACTCTTATTTTAAAAGGTTTTCATCTTTAGCACATATTATATTAGGTATATCTTTAGGGTTAGCACCTATTGCAGGTGTTGTTGCTGTTAGTGAAATTATAACTTTATGGTCTATATATTTAGCTATTGGGGTTACATTTTGGGTTGCTGGATTTGATTTATTATACTCTTTGCAAGATATAGAAATTGATAAAAAATTAAAATTACATTCAATACCATCTAAATATGGTGTAAAAAACACTATGTTATTTTCAAAAATTATGCATATTTTAACTATAATTTTTTGGTCACTTTTTATAATAGAGGCAAATCTTGGATTATTTGGTTATTTAGCTATTTTGATAAGTGTTATAATGTTAAGCTATGAGCATTATTTAGTTAATAAAGATTTTAGAAAAATAGATAAAGCTTTTTTTACAGTTAATGGTTATTTGGGGATTATATTTTTTATAATGATTTTAATTGATATAGTAATTTAGATTAAACACTAGTTTGATTTCTCTAGTTGTTTAATCTTATTAATTGTTTCAATATCACTTAAAACTCTTTTTTTGATATTGTAATTTTTCACATGTTTAGCAAGGATTTTTTTATATTTATTATAATTTCTACTATCCTTTTGAAAACTACACATTTTACTTTGAATTTTTAAAATATCACTAGGTATAGAGATGTTACTTTTCATTAAGAGACTCCTAAAATATAGTAAAATTATAAAGTAACATTTCTTAATTTTAGATTAAATTTTAATATTATAAAAAATAGGAGAGTTAATGATACACGATATAGCTAATTTTTTAGTTAATTTAATAGGTGATATGGGATATTTTGGTATATTTGCCTTAATGTTTTTAGAAAGTAGTTTTTTCCCTTTTCCAAGTGAAGTGGTTATGATACCAGCAGGTTATTTAGCTTTTAAGGGTGAGATGAATATTTTTTTAGTGATATTTAGTGGAATATTAGGAAGTTTAGCAGGGGCTTGGTTTAATTATCTATTAGCATTAAAGTTTGGAAGAAAGTTTTTAGTAAAAATAATATCTAATGAAAAAATATTAAAATTAGAAAGTTTTTTTGAAAAACATGGACATATTTCAACTTTTACAGGTAGATTAATTCCAGGTATTAGACAATATATATCTTTTCCAGCTGGATTAGCTAAAATGAATGGTATAAAGTTTTCTATTTATACTACTTTAGGAGCAGGTATTTGGGTAACTATTCTTACTTTTTTAGGTTACTTAATAGGTGAAAATCAATTACTTATAAATGAATATTTAAAACAAATTACTATAGTTACACTTATTTCATTAGTATTTATAGTTGTAACTTATGTAAAAATAAAGAATTTAAAGAAATTTACAGTAAAATAAATAATAAAAAATTTAGGAGATTAATTTTATGGATATTGAAGAACTATTAGCATTAGAATCAGAAGTAAATGAGGAGCAATCAGAAGCTACAAGCAAGGCTACAAAAGATGAACTTGAAGATTTATTAGGTGAACCTTTTGATGATGTTTTAGGCTTATCAGAAGAGGAGACAGAGGAAAAAACTCAAACAACTATAGAAGATTTAGATAAATTACCAAAAGATAATATGGAAGACCTATTTTCACACGATTTATCAGAAGGGTTAATAACTCCAGATAAATCTGCTTTAGAGAAGGACTTTCAATTACCTGGTATAGAAGATTTAGAAAATGGAGATGATTTAAGTTTTCCTTCAATTGATGAAGATTTAAGTGGATTAACACTTGATGAGGAGCTTGCTGCTTTAGAAGTACCTGATTTAGAACCTGAACCTGAAATAGAAGAACCAGCTGTTTGTGAAGAGGAGATTGCAGTTCCTGAAGCTGAACCTGAAATAGAAGAACCAGCTGTTTGTGAAGATGAGATTGCACTTCCTGAGCCTGAACCTGAAATAGAAGAACCAGCTGTTTGTGAAGATGAGATTGCACTTCCTGAAGCTGAACCTGAAATAGAAGAACCAGCTGTTTGTGAAGATGAGATTGCACTTCCTGAACCTGAAATAGAAGAACCAGCTGTTTGTGAAGATGAGATTGCACTTCCTGAACCTGAAATAGAAGAACCAGCTGTTTGTGAAGAGGAGATTGCAGTTCCTGAAGCTGAACCTGAAATAGAAGAACCAGCTGTTTGTGAAGAGGAGATTGCACTTCCTGAAGTTGAACCTGAAATAGAAGAACCAGATGTTTGTGAAGAGAAAGTTTCTATTCCTGAGCCTGAACCTGAAGTAAAAGAACCAGCTGTTTGTGAAGAGATTATAGAAGATAAAACTGAAATTACAGAAAATACAAATGATACACAAGAGGATACAAATATGTTAACAGAAAAAAGTATAATTAGTTCAACACCTGACCAAATAAAAGTTGAATTTGGAATATCTGCACACGGTTTTATATTATCAGTTGATATGATGAAAGATATGATATCAAAAGGTTATATTTTTGAAACTATGTTAGAGGGGAAAATATTTCCAGCTGTTATGATTTTTGATGGTAATATAACAAATACAATTGAAACAACTGATGTAAAAATAAAAATTCATAATAGTACTATTGAGTTAATAAAAGGTTAGTAATGATAAACAAGTGTTTGTTTCCAGCTGCTGGATATGGTACAAGGTTTTTACCTGCAACAAAAGCTATCCCAAAAGAGATGCTACCTGTATTAACCAAACCATTACTTCAATATGGAGTTGAAGAAGCTGCTAGTGCTGGTTGTACCACTATGGCTATTGTTACAGGTCGTGGTAAAAGAGCTATTGAGGATCATTTTGATAGGTCATATGAACTAGAAAAACAAATTGATGGTACATCAAAAGAGAAACTAATGGTTAATATTCGTAATATTATTGAAGATTACACTTTTAGTTATACAAGACAAGTAGAGATGAAAGGTCTTGGACATGCTATTTTAACTGGTGAAACTCTTATTGGAAATCAAGAGAGTTTTGCTGTTATCCTTGCAGATGATTTGTGTGATAATGATGGTGAATCTATATTATCTCAAATGGTAGATATTCATAATAAATATCCTAATTGTTGTGTAGTTGCAATTGAAGAGATACCTATGAGTGATACTAATAAATATGGAGTTATTTCAGGAGAAGAGATAGAGAAGGATATTTTTAAAATATCAGATATGGTAGA
Source organism: Campylobacterota bacterium (assembly GCA_034717655.1). Classification (GTDB taxonomy): domain Bacteria; phylum Campylobacterota; class Campylobacteria; order Campylobacterales; family Arcobacteraceae; genus JAIOSF01. The sequence continues at coordinate 1,081 of JAYELQ010000042.1, read as the reverse complement.
AAAACCAGAAACAAAAGATGCTCCATCTAATTTAGCTATTATTGGTAGATATATTTTAATACCAGAAATTTTTGATGTACTTAGAGTTACTAGCCCAGGTAAAGGTGGTGAGATACAAATTACAGATGCACTACTTACTCTTGCTAAACAAGGTAAAGTTATTGCATATAAATTTAATGGTAAAAGATTTGATTGTGGAAGTGTAGATGGCTTTGTAGAGGCAACAAATTATTTTTATAATAAATAAATAAGGATAAAAAGGATACTTTTTGACACCAAATGAAAAAACTCTTCAAAATGATTTGTATTTTGAACAAGAGAGATTAAAACTAGCTATTAAAAGTGTAAAAATAGGTTTATGGGATTGGGATTTGGTTGAAAATACTATCTATTTTTCTCCTGAATTTAAAGAGATGTTAGGTTATAGTGATGATGAGATTGAAAATGATTTTTCTCAATGGGAGAAAAGAGTTCATCCAGATGATATAAAAAAAACATATTTAGATATTGAAGAAAATCATAAAAAAATAACTAGTGAATATCAAAACATTCATAGACTAAGGCATAAAAATGGCTCTTGGGTATGGATACTAGATAAAGGTAAAACATACTTTAATGAAAAAGATGAACCTATTAGAATGATAGGTTTTCATATCAATGTAACAGATGATATTATGCTTGAAACAAAATATAGAAATCTATTTAATCAAATAAAAGAGGGTGTTCTTGTATATAAAGTGGAAGATAATGGTAATAAGTTTATACTTAAAGATTGTAACGAATCTGCTCAAGATATAGATAATATAGATATAAAAGATATTATAGGTAAAGAGATACTTGAGATATTTCCAGAGATAAAAGATATAGGTTTTTTAGATATATTAAAAGAGGTTTATAAAAATGGGGAAACAAAAGTTATCCCATCTTTTGAATATACTCATAATAACTTAGAAAAAAGTTGGAGAAAATATTATATTTATAAATTGATTAATAATGATATTGTTCTTATTTATGAAGACTTAACAAAAGAGTATGTGCAACTAAAAACATTAAATAGTTTACTTAAAAAAGAGGAGTTTAG
>JAYELQ010000041.1:7687-15231 GCA_034717655.1 Campylobacterota bacterium | reverse complement strand
TTCTGCACTTACATCTAATATAGCTATATCTATATCATTTTTTGTTATATCAAGTATAGTCCCAACTAAAGTTCCAGTTTGCCAACCTACGGCTTCACCTAACTCCATATATATTTTAAGGTGTGGATATCTATTTTTAAAATCTGTAATAATTTGTATTAGTTTTTCTATATCATAATCTTCTTTTGTGATATGATGACCACCCCCAAAGTTTATCCATTTTAAGTTTTTAAAATAATCTTTGAAGTTTAGTTCAAGTTTTTTAAGAACTAACTCTAATGCATCACTATTTTGTTCACAAAGAGCATGAAAATGAAAACCATCTATATCTTTTAATAAACTTTTATCACCATTTTCAAACTCTTTTTTTGTTGTCCCTAATCTACTATAAATACCACAAGGATTATATATATCTACTTCAACTATTGAAACTTCAGGATTTATTCTAATTCCTATTGAGTTAGATGATTTTATTTTATCTTTATATTTAGATAGTTGAGATAAGTTATTAAAAACAATATGATTTGATAGGTTTGTTATCTCCTCAAATTCAGATTCTTTAAATGCAGGAGAATATGTATGTATCTCCCCTTTTACAAACTCTTTTGCATATTTAGCTTCATATAATCCACTAGCACAACAACCTTTCAGGTATTTAGAGATTAAATTTAATAAAGGGGAAAATGCAAATCCTTTTAACGCAAGTAATATATTTATATCTGTTTTATCTTGAATAGTTTTTAATAGTTTTAAATTCTTTTCTAAAAGCTCCTCTTCACAAATATAAATAGGAGTTTCTATATTTTTTAAGTATTTATCTATTTTATAACTCATATTTAATTTAATTTTTTTTAGGTATATGCATAGTTAAAACTGCCCAGTTTTTATAATTGTGTGCTGTTAGTTTACCATTTACTTTTGTTTCCATAATTGTTTTTGACATATTTAAACCAATACCAGTACCTTTTTCAGAACCTTTTGTGGTAAATCTTTTATCAAAAATATATTTTATCACATCTTCAGGAATACCACCTGCATTATCCCATATCTCTATTAAATTATAATCATCTTTTTGATAAGAAATTATTTTAATTGTAGGGTCTGATATCTCTTTTTCTAAAAGAACATCTATTGAGTTTTTAATAATATTTAAAATAACTTGCATTATTAATCCTAAAGGTACTTCAATAATTATTTTACTACTATACTCTTTTATTAGTTTAATACTATTTTTTAATATAACAGGACCTATAACTGTTAATGTTTTATCTATTACTATATTTCCTTGAAGTTTAGTGTATGATTCATCTGCTTTAAAAAGGTCTCTAAAATCTTCAATTGTTCTATTTAGATGCTCAGAAGATATTAAAACTTGTTTTAATACTTCTGAAATCGTATCTTCTGTTAATATACCAGCTTCTTGGTAAACTTGAGCAGATGATGCAGAAGATGTTATAGCACTAAGTGGTTGTCTCCATTGATGTATAATCATCTCTATCATCTCACCTAGTTGTGCTTGAGTTTCTCTTAATTGAAGCTCTTTATCTTTCTCTTTATTTTTCTCTACCTCTTTTTTTACTCTCTCTTCTAATTCACTATTTAAATCTTCTAACTCTTTTGTTGTTCTTTCTACCAAAATAGATAGTGCTTGTGTTCTAAGAAGTTTTGGATCTTTATTTATTATTTTACTATTTTCTTTAAATCTTCTAAGCTCTTTATCTTTTATATAGTTATTTTCTGATATAGCTAATATTGTCATTGTTTGATTTAATAATTTATCTTGAAAAAATTCACCATAAGTAAAACAACCAGCCATTGGAGCTATTTTTTGAAAAGGTTTTAATTCTAAATTTATATTCTTTTCAAGTAATGCTTTTCTTGCCATACAAGAGTATATAAATATAGATTCAATAGGGATATTTGAGATTGATTTAAAATTATTAATACCTTTATTTATAATCATCTCTACATCACCGTGTCCAAATCTAATTTTACTTCCTTCTGTTATATTTCCAGCAAAACTAAGACTACCATCTTCAAACTTAGATAAAACAGCTCTAGCTATAGTTACATTATCTCTTTTCATAACTAAAGGAAACTCTATCCCTATAGCTGGAAGTAGATTTCCTATATCCTCCCCTAAATAGTATGAATAAAATTCAACAGCAGTCATATTATCAATCTCATATACTCTATTTTTTATAGATTTTGTAACAGTATGCTCTTTTCCAATTGTTTCCCAATTAAAACTATAATCTGTATAAATATTTAAATCTTTATTGTATAATCCAACAGCAACAGCACCATCTCTTATAATCTCATTTTCATTAAATACAAAAGTATCTTCAAATTTAGAGTAATCTCCTGCCATACCACCAGATATAATTGTATCTTTACTAATAGAGTGTATCCCATCTAAATACTCTTCCCCATTAGTTTTTAAACCATCTGTAAAAGATATTAGTAGTTTTAAATTTTTATTAGTATAATTAAATGAGTTTATTAAATCAATTCCCATTTGAAAACTATTATCTTTATATTTTACTATTTTTGTTTCTATTTTGGTTTTTTCAAAAGATGTAAAAGCAAGTACTGTATTATTGTCTAATAATCCATTATTTGATATCTCACCAGATGTTGTCATACCTATTATTTTTACATTAGGTAATAGTGATAATAATTTAATTTGAATATTTTTTATAAACTCTTTTTTATTAATTGATGTAAAAATTTGAACTAATAAAGAGTCACTATCTTTTATATTATTTAAATCTATAAACTTTTCTATATCTATTTCTGAAATATATTCTAAAACATCAGTTCTCATTTTTATATCCTTTTTTTAATATCTATTAATTATTTATATGAAAATATGTTAAGGAACTTTTTCCAAATTTTTTATTTTTATATTTAGAAAAAATACCTAATTCATCAGGTATCTCTAACTCTGTCATATGTTCAAAAGCTATAATTATTATATTTTTATTTGTTATATTAGATACCATATTAAAAGTTTTTTGATATATATTATCCATACCATCTCTAAATTCAAAAGGGGAATCTAAATATAATATAATCTCTTTATCTTTTATATTTTTTTGTTGCTCTATTTGATTTAAAAGATTTGGGAGTTTTTCAAAAGTATCACCAAATAAACAAGTTGTATTCTCTATATCAATAGATTCACAGTTTCTTTGAAGAGTTTTAAATGAGTTTTTATCTATTTCACAAAAATAACTATGGCTAGCACCTCTACTTAATGCTTCTAAACCTATAGCTCCACTTCCACCAAACCCTTCAATAAATAAAGTATCTATAATATCAAATTGCAATACATTAAAAAAAGATTCTTTTAGTATCGATTTTGAACTTCTAGTTGTATCTAATGATGGTAGCTCTAATACTCTACTTTTATATTTTCCACCAACTATTTTTGTTGTAATTTTATTTTTTCTCATATATCTCTACCCTATTTTTTCCATTTCGTTTTGCTTTATAAAGTGCTAAATCTACACATTTTATAATATTCTCTTTTGTATTATTAATATCATTAAAAATATCAACACCTAAACTAATTGTAACTGGTTCTTTTATCTTATTGATTTTGATATTTTGTATATCTTTTCTTATTAAATCTGCTGTTGTGATAGTATTCTCTAAAGATGTTTCAGGTAAAAGTATCATAAACTCTTCCCCACCCCATCTTGAAACAATATCTATTTTTCTAGTTACTTTAAGTAACAATTTAGATATCTCTATTAAAACAATATCTCCAATATCGTGACCATAACTATCATTAATATTTTTAAAATCATCTATATCAAACATAATTAAACCAAATTCTCTTTTGTATCTTTTGTATCTTAATATCTCTTTATCAAATTCTTCATTTAATTTTTGTCTATTAAATAGTTTTGTTAAATTATCATGTGTTGCTTGATATTCTAACATATTTGTATGGGTTTGAAAAGTTGTGATATCAGTTAATGATATTACGAAGTGTTTTGTATTGTATATAAATGTTTTAATATTAATTTTAAATATTCTCTCTTCATTATCTTTATTTTTTATTAAAACAATTCTATTTATATCTTTTAATTTTAATATCTCTTCTATCCATTTCTCTGAATTTGAAGATGAAAAGTATTTTTTTCTTTTTATAAAAGTATCATTAATAGATAAGTTCTTTTTCCTAAACTCTTTTATATTTTCAATATTAAAAAATTTTAAAAAAGGTTGATTTGCATTATATAAACCATTTTCATCTCCAACTACTATTAAACTATCTTGAGAGTCTAAAATATACTTTAATTCTAGTGTTTTCTCCTCTATTTTACTCTCTAACTCTTGATTTATTTTAATTAATTTATTTCTTAATAAATTAGGTTCTATTGCTAAATATATTGAATCTAATAGTTTATGTAAATCTAATGGTTTTAATACATAACCACTAACACCTAACTCTATAGACCTTTTTAAAAAATCATTGTCATTATATGCTGTTGTTATAATTGTAGGTATAGTGTTATCTATTTTATAGATATTTTCTATCATATCTAATCCATCCATATATGGCATATTTATATCTGTAATTATAATATGAATTTTTTCTTTTTCCAATTTATTTGATTTACTATATTCTTTAAATAGTTCTAATCCCTCTTTACCATCTGAAGCATAAGTTATATTGTTTACAAAATTAGATAAAACATCTATTATTAACTCTGATACTTTTATTTCATCTTCAACATATAATATATTTATTTTTTTTAATATAGATTTATTTATCAATTTATTATACCCTTATCCAAAAACTTTAATAGCATTATCTAAATCCTCTTTAGTATCAATACCAAAGCTTTTTGAATTTACTTTTATCATAGATATTTTTTTATTATTTGATATAGCTCTTAATTGTTCTAGTTTTTCTATATTTTCTAAATTTGTTTCGTATAAAGAGCAAAACTCATTTAGACTTTTTTTTGTAAAACCATAAATACCTAAATGACCTTTATATATAATATTTTTATAATGGTCTCTATTATAAGGAATTTTATTTCTTGAAAAATATATAGCATTATTATCTTGGTCACATACAACTTTTACATGATTTGGGTCATCTGCTAAATCTGAGTTTATCTCTTTATAGCAACTAACCATAGTAAAATCACTATTTTTTATATTTTTTATTTTATTTATAACTTTTTCAATAACATTAGGCTCTATAAAAGGTTCATCTGCTTGTACATTTATAATAATTTCATCATCTTTTAACCCTAATATATTAGTTGCTTCATTTATTCTATCTGTTCCACTATTGTGTTTTATTGATGTTAAAACTGCTTCTATATTATATTTATTAGCTAGTTGTATTACCTCTTTTGAATCAGTTGCTATTACAACTCTATCCAAAGATTCTACTTGTTTTGCAGTTCTTATTACCATAGGTAAGCCTAAAATATCTACTAATATTTTATTTTCAAACCTACTACTTTTTAATCTAGCTGGAATTATTATCATAATATATTAACCTATAGGTAAAATAAGTTTAAATACAACTATATTTTCATCTTTATTTTCAACAATTATATTCCCTTTTAGATGTAATTCTATAATCATTTTAGATATATATAAACTTAATCCAACACCATTTCTACTCTCTTTTGTACTAAAATAAGGGTCAAAGATTTTATCTATTATATCTTTTGGGATATGACCACCATTATTTGATATCTCTACAACTACATTATTACCCTCATCATAAGTTAACATTTTTATATACTTATCTTCTACAGTTGATTTTTCAATAGCTTCTTGAGCATTGTCAAGTATAGCTGATATTGAAGTAGATAGCTCATTTTCATGTGTTTTAAATACAATAGTAGAGTTATACTCCTCTTTTAAGTTTGTATAGTTTAATGGAGATATATTTAAAGCTCTTATACATATATCTTTTATATAAGAGTCTTTTTTCTCACCTTGTAGCTCTGTAATATATTGAAATTTATTAATAATAGAAGATAACCCCTCTATATTTGTTTGCATCCCTTCTAAAATAGGAACAGCTTCCTCTTTTGGAACTGATTCATCTGTAAATTGGTATGAAAATAGTAAATTTTGAGCTTCTAGTGATATTGCATTTAGAGGTTGTCTCCATTCGTGGGCAACTGTTCTCATAGTATCACCCATAATTTTTAATTTTGCTTCATTATCAACAATAGTTTTTTCAAGTTTTTCTTTATTCTGTTCAAGTTTTATAGTTCCTGTCATATCAAACATAACAGCAGAGTATCCAGTAATATCACCATATTTATTATGTATAGGTTTTATAATAGCATCAACCCAAATCTCTTCGCCATATTTATTTTTACTTGCAATTACACCATTCCAACTACCTTGAATAATAAGTTCTGACCAAATAGTTCCAGCTAAATCTTCCTCATTTAAAGATGGATGACTCATTATCTTATACGATTTTCCTATTAGTTCAGATTCACTAAATAAACATAATCTACAAAAAGCTTCACTTACTTTTGTAAAAATCCCATCTTTATCAACGTGGGCTTGTATAACATATTTATCAAATGTTTCGTGGTCTGAGATAGTTTGTGTTATATCATTTGCATTTATAACAATAAACTTTTTATTTAACATAAGTTTAATAGATATATCTAAATATACAGTTGCTTTATCTCGTCTAATACAAGCAACTCTTATACTGTTAGTATATTGATTTTCATAATTTTGTCTTAAAAGTTCTTTAAATTCTGCTTTATATTTTGGTAATAATAAACTTTCAAATTTTATTTGTAAAAGTTCATTCTCTTTAAAACCTAAAATAGGTGTAAAAGCATTATTTACATAAACAAATTTACTAGTTTGGTCTATGATACCTATACCATTCCATGAATTATTTATAATCTCTTTAAGTTCTTGTGTATTTTTATCTATTGCACTTGATTCTGCCATTTAAATATCCTAAAATTTGATAATTTTATTTTATCATAAAATATTGGAAATTTAACTTACAATAATGATTATAGTGATATAATATATCTATATTAACTTTAGGGGGTATCTATTATGGAACATTCTTATCTTATGGTAGCAGGAGATAAACAAAAATATTTAGATAAAATACCAGCTTTAAAATCTGATGTAGTTATGATTAATCTTGAAGATGGTGTTTATGATAAAAAATTTGCTAGAGAATTATTATTAAAAAATTATGAAAAGAAACTATTAAAAGTATCTAATAAAAAAGTAGTTGTAAGGGTAAATGAGTTAAATGGTGTTGGCAAGATTGATATTGAAGTTATTAATAAATTAAAACCAGATGCAATTAGAGTCCCTAAAATAAAAGATATAAAAGATGTTAAAAAAGCTTTAGCGTTAATTGATAATGATATTGAAGTTCATTTAAGTATAGAAACAAAAGAGGCATTTAATAATATCACTAACTTTAATATAGATAATAGAGTTACAACAGTTTATTTAGGTATTTTAGATTTACTTGAGTCTTTAGGTTTACCACAATCATTAGT
>JAYELQ010000041.1:3872-7587 GCA_034717655.1 Campylobacterota bacterium | reverse complement strand
ATAAAACATAGCTAAATTTAATCCTATCATAACTAAACTCATAAGTGAACCAAATATTAAAAGCATAACTTTTTGTTTTCCTGTGAAAAAATCTGATGCAAAAGAAACTATAATAATTGCTATAAAAGCTGTCCCTATAGAAAAAATCATTTTCGAACTAAAAACATCCCATTGTTTTTCATAAACTAAAGAGACTAATCTCCAAAAAATGATAATATCACATAATATTGCTATTGTAATAAATCCTATTTCCATTTTATATCCTTTTTATATATATTTTTTATTAAAAAACAAAATCTTTACCCAAATAGTGTTCTTTTACTATAGGGTTGTTTTTTATCTCTTGTGATGTTCCATTTGCTAAAACTGTTCCTGCTTTCATAACATAAGCTCTATTGCATATCTGTAAAGTTTCCCTTACATTATGGTCTGTAATAAGAACACCTATACCTCTTTTTGTTAATTTATTTATAATAGATTGTATATCTTTAACTGCAATGGGGTCAACTCCAGCAAAAGGTTCATCTAAAAGTAAAAATTTTGGGTCTGATACTAAAGCTCTTGCAATTTCTACCCTTCTTCTCTCCCCACCACTTAAACTTACACCTTTTCTTTGTCTTATTGGTTCTATATTAAAAACCTCTAATAGCTCCTCTATTTTCTCATATCTCTCTTTTTTATCTATAATAGATACTTCTGCTGCTAACATAAGATTATCTTTAACTGTTAAATCTTTAAATATAGATGACTCTTGAGGAAGATACCCTATCCCTTTTAAAGCTCTTTGATGTAAAGATAGATGTGTTACATTGTGTTCATCAAAAAATATTTCACCCGAAGATGGTTGAATTAATCCACAAATTATATAAAAGCTAGTGGTTTTTCCAGCTCCATTTGGACCTAATAATCCAACTGTTTCACCACTATTTATATTTAAACTTATATTATGTAAAATTTGTGTTTTATTTATATTTTTGGCTATCTCTTTTACTTCTAATTTATGACTTAAATGCATATTCTCTCATATTCTCATTTTTATTTATTTCTATTACTATTACTTTAAATCCATACTCTATTAATATATTTTTTAGTTTATCATCTCCCCACTCTACAAAATGGATACCAGTTTTTTCAAACTCTTCTAAAAAACCCATAGATATAAACTCTTCTAATGTTTTATTATATATATCATAATGATATATATTATTTGGATATATACTTTGTAGGCTAAAAGTTGGACTAGTTACTTCATCTTTTATCCCTATGCTTTTTACAAAATGTTTAACTAATGTTGTTTTACCACTTGCTAAATCACCTTGTAGAAGAACTATAGTATCTTCTGAATTAATTTTTGATATTAAATAATTTATAACTTTATTTATATCTTTTAAACTTACTTTAAAATCCATTTGAAACTTTTATAATCTCTTCTAATTTAAGTTTTGCTTTACCACTTGATATAGCTTCTTTTGCCATCTCTATACCCTCTTCTGTAGAGTTTACTTTATCATCCACTAGTAAAGCTACAGCTGTATTTAAGATAACAATATCTTTTTTTGCTCCATCTATAGAACCATCTAAAATACCTTTTGTTATATCTGCATTAAACTTAGCATCTCCACCTATAATATCATCTTTTGGATATAAATCAAAACCATATTCTCTAGGGTCTAAAGTGAATTCATTTACTTTTCCTCTCTCTACAAAAGCACAATAAGTAACATCACTAATACTTATCTCATCCATACCATCAGCACTACTTACTACCATAGCTTTTTTTGTATTTAATTGTGTTAATGCTTCTGCCATTTTTATAACATACTCTTTATTAAAAACCCCAATTAGTTGTTTATGTACAGATGCAGGGTTAGATAAAGGTCCTAAAATATTAAATATTGTTCTATGTTCTATAGATTTTCTAATAGGCATAATATTTTTCATAGCAGGGTGATGATTTATAGCAAATAAAAAAGTAAATCCAACTTTTCTTAACATAGATATTTGTTGTTGAGTATTTAAATTTAAATTTATACCTAAAGCTTCTAACATATCAGCACTACCACTTTTACTAGTTATACTTCTATTTCCGTGTTTTGCAACAACACTACCACAAGCAGATAATAATATAGATACAGTTGTTGATATATTAAAACTATTACTTTTATCACCACCTGTACCACAGTTATCAATTAGTTTTTCTTGTAGTGATTGCTCAACTATAATAGGTATCATATGTTCTCTCATAGCTAATGCAGCAGCTGCTATTTCTTGAGATGTTTCACCATCTTTATGTAGTTTTATTAAATACTCTTTTACATTATTTTCTTCTAATTTATTTTCAAAAATATCATCAAACTTTAATCTTGTTTTGTTAAACATTAAAAATCCTTGCTAATTTATTATATAATTATATCTTACTTTTTATTAATTCACAATAGCTTTCTATGAAAATCATATTTTGACATAAAACGGAAAGATATAAGATTTTCCAAAATAGCTATTAATACTATAAAATTTATAAAAGAGCTTCCCCCATAGCTAAAAAGAGGTAAAGGTAATCCTACAACAGGTGCAAAACCAATAACCATTAGTAAGTTTACACTCATATCTAAAAAAAATAATAATCCTAACCCTGCTGCAAATACACTAATCATATAGTCACTTTTAAAATTATCATATAATAAAAGAAGATGTATAATTAAAAATATATATAAAGATATAAGTCCAACAGAACCTATAAATCCATATCTTTCTACAAATGAAGCAAAAATAAAATCACTAGTAGATATAGGTAAAAATTTTAATTGTGTTTGTGTTGAGTTCTCTTTTGTTTTACCACTAACTCCACCTGAGCCTATTGCTATAATAGATTGTTTGACATGATAACTAGGCTCTTTACTTATAAAATCATTAATTCTTTTTTTTTGATAATCTTTTATAAGATATGTATAAGCAATAGGGGAAGTAATTGATAATAAAACTAATATTGTAACTACAATTTTCCAGTTAATACCAACTAAAAATAATATACCATATCCAACTAATAATAATACAAGAGCTGTACCTAAGTCTGGTTCTTTTGCTATTAAAATAAATGGTAATAGTATATAAAAAGAGAAATAAAAGAAATCTTTGGTATTATAGCCATCTTTTGGTGGTGGACGGTTTTTTATAAGAAAAGCTAACATAAGTAAAAAAGCTGGTTTAATTAGTTCAGAAGGTTGTATAGTCATACCAATAAAAGGTATCTCAAGCCATCTAGTTGCCCCAAGTTTTGTAACTCCAAATAGCTCAACACATAATAGTAAAAAAATACCTATCCAATATAACATAGGTATAAATCTATAAAGTTTTCTTATAGGGATTAAAAAAACTATTATAAAAGCAATTAAAGATATTGACATATAAACTAATTGTTTATGTGCTAATATAGTATTTATCTCATTTATTATAAAATGCGATAAATAAATTAGTGGTAAAATTAATAATATTAATTCATAATTAAAATGGGAAATAATACGTTTATCAAAAAAATATATCATAAGGAATAGTAACTAAAAATGGATGAGAAAGAGTTTATAGTAGATGAAGAGATTAGATTAGATATATTTTTATCTAAAAAATTAAATGAAACAAGAAGTCAAATTGATCATTTAATAAAAAAAGGTTTTGTAAAAGTTTCAAATAAAAAGAGTGCAAAAAGTGGATTAAAACT
>JAYELQ010000041.1:2334-3772 GCA_034717655.1 Campylobacterota bacterium | reverse complement strand
TATATTTAAAGCATCCTATAACAGGAGAAGATATGAGTTTTAGCATAGATTTACCAAAAGATATGAAAGAATTCTATATAAATAATTTTAAAAATGGAGATTATAATGGACAAATTGACAACAAAATTATTACTTCTAAGTTCATTACTAATATTTAGTGGGTGTCAACAAAATATAGACAAGCCATTAAAACCAAAAATAGATGTTAATTTACCAACAATTCAAAATAGTTCTATCCGTTTTATACCAGATATAACAACTATTGCATTGGAATGGAAAGGTAATTTTACTAGTGTAGCATCTGGATATAATATCTATAGAACAGATATGAAAAGCGGTAAAAAAAGATATAAAAGAATAGCTTCTATATCTAATAAATATCAAACACATTATCTTGATACAGATTTAGAGTCTAACACTAAATACTCATATGCTATATCTATGGTTTCAAAAAATAATATAGAATCCAAACCTAGTGAATCAAAAATAATATCAACATTAGAGAGTTTTGATAGTGTAAGTTTAATAGAAGCTTTAAGTGGATTACCTAAACAGATAAAAATATTATGGCGACCACATATGGATGCTGGTATATCTCACTATTTATTAGAGAGAAAAAGTCCACTTGAAAATAGATGGATTAAATTAGCTAAAATACCTCATAGATATAATGTGGAGTATATTGATAAAGATTTAAAAGATAATAAAACATTTTATTATAGATTAAAAGCTGTAAAGTTTAATAATATAGAATCTAAAAATAGTCAAATTGTTGAAGCAACAACAAAATCATTACCAAAACCTGTATTAAATCTAAAAGCAACAATGGATTTACCTAGAAAAATTAAAGTTTCTTGGGAACTTTCACCAACAACGGATGTAATTCATTATAATATTTATAGAGCATCATCTGTAAATGGTTCTTATGATAAAATAGCACAAGCATCATCTACTCATAATACATTTGATAATAATGTAGCAAAAGATGGAAAAACATATTTTTATAAAATAACAGCAACAGATAAAGATGGACTGGAAAGTGATATTAGATATATACAACCTACTATGGGTTCAACTTTAAATAAACCATCTATTCCACAAATCACTTTAGCTCAAATACAAGGTGATAAAATAATTATAAATTGGATTAACAATGATACAAGAGGGTATTCTTATAATTTATATAAAACAACATCAGGCGATTGGGGTTCTAAAAATATAAAAATAATAAAAGATATAAAAGGTTTAAGGTTTGAAGATAAAGATGTTCTAAGAGGTGTAGAGTATAGATACAGTTTACAAGCTGTTGATAAATATGGTATCCAATCAGAACAAACTCAAGAGTTTTCTTCTATGTTACCAAAGATAATAGGAAATAAATAAAATGCCACATATATTATTAAAAAAACATAAACAAATAGATTATTATAACAATCAA
>JAYELQ010000041.1:0-2234 GCA_034717655.1 Campylobacterota bacterium | reverse complement strand
GAGTTAAGAACAGATAGTCCAAACTATTATGAATACTCTAAAGGATTAGTTGAATCTTTTAATGAATATCCATCTTCTATTAAAAAAAATCAAGACTTAAGTGTTGTTAGTAAATATGAAGCACGATGGAAAAGACAAGAGAAAGATATATGGGATATAACTATAGTATCTACTAAAAAAAGTCCAGCTAAAAAAATAGAGGGTAATTTTGATTTTTCAGATATAGATAATAGTGAAGATAATATTAAAAAGATTATAAAAAATATAAAAGTTTTTCAAAATAAGTTTTTAGTTCATTTTGAAGATATTTATGATATATTTACAAATAATATTAAAAATGGATTATTAATAAAAGTTACATTTGGTTCTTTTAATAGACCTGTTACAAAATATATAATTATACAAAATAATAAAGCTAGGTATCTCCAAGGTGAGCCTATAAAAACAGAAACAAATCTTTTATCACATAATTATATAAATAATATTTTAAACGATAATATAAAATGATTTTAGCAACAAATATTACTCTAACTTATGATAATAAAAATAATATAATAGAAAATGGTAATTTTCATATTCGTGAAAAAGAGTTTGTTTTTGTAAGTGGTTCTAGTGGTAGTGGTAAGTCAACTCTTTTAAAATCTCTTTATGGCGAATTAAAAGTAAAAACAGGTCATCTTTTTGTTAATAAAATAGATTTATCAAAAAGTAGTCAATCAAAGCTTTTAACACTAAGAAAAAATATAGGTATAGTATTTCAAGATTATAAACTAATAAAAGATTATACAGTTGAAGAGAATATTTTATTACCTTTAAAACTACACGATTATGATGATAAAGTATCAAAAAATCAAGTTAAAAATTTATTAAATCATGTTCAATTAAGTCATAAAGCAAAATCATATCCAGATGAGTTAAGTGGAGGGGAGCAACAAAGAGTATCTATGGCAAGAGCTTTAGCACATAATCCAGCTTTAATTTTAGCAGATGAACCAACAGGTAATCTTGATGAGTATTCAGCTAGTGTAATATGGAAGTTATTAAGAGATGCAAATCAACTTTTAGGAATAACAGTTGTTGTTGTTACTCATACTATACCAAAAGATTTTTTAATAAAATATAGACGATTTAATATAGATGATGGGGTAATATATGAAGCATCTTAAACCTTTTTTCTCTTTTACAGCACCTTTGATTATTATGCTTGTGACTTTTTGTATATATTTAATTATAAATAAAGTTGTACATAACTATAAAGATAAAATTACAAATGATTACTCTATTATTATGGTTTCAAATACACCTTTTAGTAAAATAGATGAAGTTTCTGGTATAAAAATAAGAGATATAAAAATATTAAAAAAAGATAAAATAATAGATGATATTAGAAATGAACTTTCTGAATCATCATTAAATCTTTTAAATACAAAATTACCCTATTTTTATCAAATATATTTAGAAGAGTTTCCTACAACATTAAAACTAGAAGAGATAAGAAAAGAGTTAATAACTATTTCTAATGTAAAAAGGGTAGAAACATTTACAAGTGACCATAATAAAGTATATTCTTTATTGATTTTAATTCAAGATATAATAATAATACTTTTTATAATAACACTATTGTTATCTATTTTATTAATATCTAAACAGATTAAAATATGGTTTTTTGAACAAAGTGAAAGGATATCTATTATTCAACTTCACGGTGGTTCACTATTTTATAGTTCAAAACCTATAATAAAAATTATGTTTGTAAGTGCAATAACATCTATAATATTTGTAAGTACATTACTATTTTTAACTATAAATAACATATCACTATTTGTTAGACCTGAAATTTTAATGCTTATACCAAATATAACAGATTTAGAATTTGATATATTAAAAATTATGTTATTAGCTATATCAATACCTATGGTAACATTTTTTGGTTTATCATTTCAACATAAGATGAATTCTTAATTTATGTTTAAAGTTATATTTATAATTAGTTTACTCTTTTCATCTATTTTAGGTTCTATAAATGAACTTGATAAAAAGATAAATTTAAATAAAGATATATATGATGATGTTGTTAAAAGTAAGTATAATATTGATAAAAATATAAATGAACTTGCCCAAAATATTAAAAAAAATGAAAATGCTTATGATGAGATATTAAAAAAATTAGATGAAGCAAATGAAAAAATAATTTTAAATAAATTAAAATTAGAAAAAGCTAAACAAAAGATAGG
>JAYELQ010000040.1:0-3182 GCA_034717655.1 Campylobacterota bacterium | reverse complement strand
CAATGTATGGCAACAATAGAGAGTGTAAGTGAAGCTGGGATACCTACAGATATGATAACAATAGATAAACTAAATGAAGAAAATCTAGGGTATCTTATCTATTATTATGAGCTTCTTACATCTTGTGTGGGTATAATGTTAAATATAAATACTTATGACCAACCAGGTGTTGAGTTTGGTAAGAAAAAACTTGTAAAAAAATTTGTAAAAGAGAACTAATATGTCTATAGCTATACTAACTTCAGGTGGAGATTGTGCGGGTATGAATCCTGCAATTAAACATTTTGTTGATTACTGTTTTGACAATAATATACAACCATATCTTATATATGATGGTCTTGAAGGTCTTATAGATGGTAACTTAAAAAAAGCGACACATAATGATGTAGCAGGGATAATGCATGAAGGTGGGACAATTCTTCGCTCATCAAGGTCAAAAAGATTTTTTGAGTATGAGTACAGAAAACAAGCATTTGACAATCTTCAAAAACTAGGAATTGATAAGCTAGTTATACTAGGTGGTGATGGTTCATTTAGAGCTTTAAATCAATTTTATAAAGATTTTGGTGTTCAGTTTGTTGGTATCCCATCAACTATAGACAATGATATCTTTGGGACTGATTATTGTTTGGGTGTTGATACAGCACTTAATATAATAAGAGGTGCAAGTGATGCTATAAGAGATACATCTGCTTCTTTTAAAAGAGGTTGTGTAATTGAGACTATGGGTAGAGATTGTGGCTTTTTAGCTTTAATATCTGCTATAACTTGTGGAGCAGAGGTGTGTATCATACCTGAGCTTAAATATAATCTTGATACTTTAGGAAAAAAACTAAAAGATGAGATAAAAAATGGTAGGCAATATGTAGTATGTGTAGTAGCTGAGGGTACTAATCAAACACAAAATATAGTTGATTGGTTAGAAAATGATGTAGGGATTGAGACACGAGCTACAACACTAGGACATATCCAAAGGGGTGGAAATCCAACAGTTCATGATAGACTTATGGCTGTAGAATTTGTACAGTTTGCTGTAGATAAGCTTCTTGAAAATGAAACAAAAGATGGACTTGTAGTAGTATATAAAGATGCTAACTTTGAGTTTGTAACAATAGATTATGTAAATAGTCAAAAATATACAATAAAACCAAGATTACTTGAGATGGCATCAGGTATGATAAACTAAGGGATAAAATGGAATCAAAAATAACAGAAAATATATACAATGAACTTGTAGAACTTAAATCAAATGTATTAGCGTGTACAGATGAAAATGAGCAAAATCAAAGCTTACAAAATCTTCAAGCGTATATATCTTTAAGGTCACAAGATATAAGCAAACTTCAAAATCAACTTACAGATATAGGGTTATCTTCACTAGGAAGATCTCAAAGTTGTGTAATAAACTCTATAAATCAAGATATATTTTTACTTGCAAAACTTCTACACAAAGAATACCATAAAACTCAAAATGATAGAGATGTTCTTAATTATGAAGATTCAAAAAAAATTATGCTTAAAAACTCTGAAGTTTTTGGAGAATCATCTGATAATTTTAAAACTAAAATTATGGTTACACTACCTAGCGAAGCTGCAGATGATGAAAATTTAATAGCTGATATTATATCAAATGGTGCATCAGTAGTTAGGATAAATACAGCTCACGATGATGCTACTACTTGGAATAAGATGGCAGCAAAAGTAAAAGATGAAAATAAAAAGCAAAATAAAGATACAAAAATATATGTAGATTTAGCAGGTCCAAAAAATAGAACTCAAAATATTGAAAGAATATTTACACCTTTTAAGATAGGTTCTTGGAGAAAGCCAAAAGAGGTAGAGATAGTTCCACTTTCAAAAGAAAATACTCTTACATCTAAAGGTGAAAAAGATAATTTTGGAAATAGAATTTCAACTTTAGTTGTAAGTGATGAACTATTTGAAGAGTGTAAATATGCCAATAAACTTACTATAGATGATTTAGAGAGGGAAACTACACAAAGTTATGAGATTATAAAAAGAGCAGACAAGATATTTATCGATGTAAATAAAAAGATAACTATATTTGAAAACACAACTGTAGAGCTTCAAAATAGTGATGATGATACAATTATGAGTAAACTTTATAACTTTGAATATCTACCTCAAGCTATAAGAGTTTTTATATCTCAAAAGATAATAATCACACATAAAAACATTATGGGACAAGCAAATTTTAATTATCAAGATGAATTATATGCAGGTATAATAGGGTGTACAAATAAAGAGGTATTCTCTTATGTAAAAATAGGTGATGAGATATTTATAGATGATGGTAAAATTGGGTGTAAAGTTGTAGATATAAACGACCTTGGACTTATATGTGAAGTGTTAATAGCAAAAGAGAATGGAACTATTCTAAAAGAAGAAAAAGGGATAAACTTCCCAAGTACCGACCTTGCAATAGATGCTATTACAGATGAAGATAAAAAGAATTTTGAAGATATAGTAAAGTTTGCAAATATTATAGGTCTATCATTTGCACAAACAAGTGATGATATAAAGATGCTTCAAAATATGCTAAAACAAAAAGGTAAAACATCAACTGCAATAGCACCTAAAATAGAAACAAAAACAGCTCTTAGAAATTTACCTGATATATTAAAAACACTAATAAACTGCGAGAGTTATGCTCTTATGATAGCAAGAGGTGATTTAGCTATAGAGGTTGGATTTGATAATCTCCCTTATATCCAAGAAGAAATTTTAGGTATCTGTGAAGCAGCTCATGTACCTGTAATATATGCTACTCAAATACTTGAAGGTAAAATGAAGAACAACCTTCCAAGTCGTGCAGAGGTAATAGATGCAGCTACTGCACAAAGAGCTGATTGTGTAATGCTAAATAAAGGTTCGTATGTAACAGATACAGTTGTGATATTAAAAAATATTTTAAGACAGATGCATATATTATTTCAAAAAAATAGACAACTTCTAAGTGTATGTAAAACTTGGGAGATAGTATAACTAAAATTATTACTAAATAGTTTTTTGTAACTAAATTGTATCTTTGAATTTATATAATTTCATTAATAATTTTTAAGGATACAATATGAAAGCTATAATTCTAGCAGGTGGTTTTGGTACAAGGATACAACCACTTACAAATTCACTACCAAAGCCAATGCTTCCAATACTAAACA
>JAYELQ010000039.1:0-3229 GCA_034717655.1 Campylobacterota bacterium | reverse complement strand
ACAAAAGATGTAGTTGTAGTTGCAAATAAACTTAATAAAGATATATCACAGCTTAATTTAGAAGAGATAAGAGGTGCAAATAAAAAACTAGAAAATATAGATGAAGAGATATTAAAATATCTTGATTTAAGAAACTCTATGAATGCAAGAGATTCTTTTGGTGGTACAAATGAGCAACGAACAAAAGAGCAAATATCTTATTTTAGAGATTGGTTAAATAGATAAAATGAAATTATCTTTTTTTACTATAGCTTTAATATTATCTTTTAGTGGTTGTATAAAGGAAGAAGAGCAAGAAAACTATAGTTGTGATTTTGAAGATAATGATATAACATACTATAACTATACAACAAATGAAAATATATCTTTTGATAATGAACCTTATGGGTATAGTCAATGGGCTTTACACTATAATAAAGATTTTTATGAAGAGAATAATATAGATAAAAATGCACATATAGATGGAGATGAAGTATATAAAAACTATACAGGTAGTGGTATTAAAGTAGCTATTATAGATGATGGTTTTGATACTATACATTATGAATTAGATGGTAGAGTAGTAGAAACAATAAATTATACAGATGATAGTTTATATGGTGGTGTATCTCATACTACAGATGATGATTTTCACGGAACAGCAGTAGCAGGTATAATAGGGGCTAACTCTAATAATAAAGGGATAAGGGGAGTTGCTCCAAACTCTCAACTTATTCTAATTAAAATGAAAGAGGCATCTACAGATAGTGAAACTATAGATATGTTTAGAAAAGCAGTAGAGGCTGGGGCTGATATTATTAATTGTAGTTGGGGTACTTATGATGTAAGTGAATCTGTAAGAGATTATATCAACTGTATCACTACAAATGCAAGAGATAAAAAAGGTCTTATAGTTGTATTTGCTTCTGGAAATGATAATCAAGATATGGGAAATGATGAATCTTCTATATCTGGAGTGATTGCAGTTGGTGCTACAAATAAATACAACCAAAGAAGTTGGTATAGTAACTATGGTAAAGATTTAGATATAGTAGCTCCAGGTGGTAGTGATAAATATTATGGATTAGGTATATCAACCCTTGACCCTATGGGATATGATGGATTGATGGGAAATGAGTATAATGGATATGATAACTATGATAAATTTATAGGAACTTCAGCATCTGCTCCTATTGTATCTGGTGCTTTAGCTTTAACTCTTGAAAAGTATCCAGATATTACAAGAGAAGAGCTACAAAATTTATTAAAAATAACTAGTGATAAAATAGGTGATGAAGAGTATAACACCTATGGAAGAAATGACAAATATGGATATGGAAAATTAAATCTTAATAAACTAATTTATTAAGATTTTCTATCTCTTCTTTCCAAATATCGCTATTTATAGTTTCTAAAATAAGTGGTATATCATCCATTCTACTATCGTTCATAATATACTCAAAAGCATCCCAACCAATTTCACCCTCTCCTAAACTATGATGTCTATCTACACGGCTTCCTAAAGGTGGTTTAGAGTCATTTATATGCATACCCATTAAAAACTCTCTACCTACTATTTTATCAAACTCTTCCCAAGTTTTGTCATAGACCTCTTTTGTTCTTATATCATAGCCAGCTGTAAACATATGGCAAGTATCTATACACACACCAATTCTACTTTTATCTTCAACTTTATCTATGATATATTCAAGATGTTCAAATTTATATCCTAAATTTGTACCTTGACCTGCTGTATTTTCTATAACTGCTTTTACATTTTTTGTTTTATCAAGAGCTATATTTATAGATTCAGATATTAACTCCAAACACTCTAATTCGGCATAATTTAATTTTTCTCCATAATCAAGGTCTTTTTTAGAAAACTTTTGAAGATGACTCCCCGGATGAAAATTAAGTCTATCAAGCCCTAAAATATCACATCTTTCAAGTTCATCAATAAAAGCATTTCTACTTTTTTCTAATTTTTCATTATCAGGACTACCTAAGTTTATCAAATAACTATCGTGAGGTAGTATATGTTTTGGTAATATTTTTGATTCTTCAAGGTTTTTAAACCAAGCATCAAGTGTTTTTGTATCAAATGGTTTTGCATCCCATCTTTTTTGATTTTTTGTAAATAGAGCAAAAGCTTTTGCCCCTATTTTCATAGCATTTAAAGGTGCATTTTGAACACCCCCACTACTACTTACATGAGCCCCTACAAATTTAGCCATTTTTTTTCCTTATTTTAGTAATCCTAATCTTTGTTTTAATAAATCTTCTTCACTTAGAGAATCACTAATAATATAATCAATAGAATCATTTAACTCATCAGATATCTCATTCTCTATCATAGTAGATTTTGATGGTTGATATGGTTTAGCTGGTTCTGTTTTCTTTTGAACTTTTTGCTGAACTCTTTTTGAATTAGTTAGATTATTTAAACTATCATAAACTCTTGAACTATTAGATGTAGATTCATCTTTTTTTAATTCTTGTTCTATATTATCTCTTTGTCTTGTATATGTTGCTCGTTGTGTAGTTTTTTTAGTACCTAACTTTTCATCTATATATTTTCTACTACTATCAAAACTTGAATAAGAATCATAATCATCATCTAATATTTGAGATGTTCTTGATGGTTGATATATCTGCTTTCTTGTTTCTTGCTCTTGATGTATATATAAATCTCTTAAACTCTTTACATGCTTTTTTAAGTTTGTACTTTCAAAATCTAATTTTTCTAAATCTTTCTCTTTTTTGGCTACTTTACCTTCAAGGTCTATAATAACATTTTTTAACTCTTTTGTTTCTAATATATATTTATTTGCTGTTTCATTAGCATCATAAACTTTCTCTTCAACAGATTTGATAACTATCATCTGATTTTGTAACTCTGCTTTTAATGTATCTTGAGTTTGGTACATCTCTTCTATTTGCTCTTTTAATTTTTGATTTTCATTATTTAAAGAATCTATCTCATAATTTTTATTTGAACAAATATCATCTAATTGATTTTTCTCTTTTTGGATATCAAATATCTCTTTATCTTTCTCTTGTTGCAATTGAACTATCTTTTCATCTTTTTCAATCAAAAAACTATTTAATTCATTTAGAGCATCTTCTATTAAAACTATTTTGCTATTTTTTGATTCTAAAATAGACATTAAACATCCCCTTTTATTTTACTTTTATTAAAATTTTACTTTCTTTATCTTTAAAATATATTTCATCTTTACTAAATAGCTCA
>JAYELQ010000038.1:0-3238 GCA_034717655.1 Campylobacterota bacterium | reverse complement strand
TATGTTTCTTCATCTACATTTTTATGAAGCATCTCTAAAAGCTCTACAATACCAAAAGATACCATAGCTTTTAGTTGTGTTTCATAATTGATATCAGATACACCTAAATCTTTAAAACAATCAATTAAATAATCAAAATGTACATCATAAGTTATATCAGATAAACCAAAAAATTGCTCTAAATTCATTTTTTCATCAAAAATAGGAAATACATTATGTTTAAAATAAACTCTAGCAGAAAAATCATTTCTTGGATATTTTTCACCATAATCAAAAGTTATAAATTCAAATTTATCTATATTTTTAGATAAGTTTTGTGTAAACTCTTTATATCCTACAGGAATTTCACCTTTTGTTATATGATATTTTTCACAATGGTTTTTAATATTTTCATCATCATTATCTACAAATTCTATTTTATTTTTCTCTTTATCTACTACGGCATATTGAAGTATATCTTTATCGTTTGTATAAACCAAATCACAAGCAAAAGCATCAAATATCTCATTTGCTACAACAAAAGCAGTATCAAGTTTAACTTCACTAATATCATTATAATGGATAATCTCTATAGCATCACCAAAAGATGCTTTAAAATACTCTTGTTGTTTTATTCTAAGATGTTCATATCTCTCAACTATAGCAAATTTTAAACTACCTATCAATTTAGAATCTAAAGTATATATAAACTCTATCATATCAGCTAATAGATAACCGTGATGAGCTCCTATTTCTAAAATGGTGGTATTTTCTGGTAAAAAACCACTATCTATAGTATCAACAGCCTTTTTACCTATAGAACCACCAAAAAATCTACTACTACTAACAGCTGTATAAAAATCACCATCTTTTCCTATAGTTTTATAGTTTGAATAGTAACCATTTTCACCATAAAGCCAATCATTAAAATAATTACTAAATTTTACATTATTCACTTTTTTACTCATTTTCTACTCTTGCATATATCTCTAATAACTCTATTTGTTTATCAAAGTATAAAGTTTTCATATCTAGTAATTTAATCTGTTTTGAATTAACCATAGTCATAACATCAGCTTGTGTTTTCATACCAACCTCTTGTTGTTCTATTAGTTGCTCTAATAGTGAATCATATAGTTTTATATTATCTTCTGTGATTTTAATTTTTTTATCAATACTATCTATTTTTGATAATGCATTTTTATATATTACTAATTCAGATTGTTTTTTATCTTCAAGATTTGTTTTTTCAATTAAATAAGAGATTTTAGCACTTTGAATACTATTTGAATATCTAATATCAAGTGGCATAGATATATTAAATCCAATATTATAGTTCCAATCCTCATCTAAAGCTGGATTATTATCAATATTATGATATTTAGAGTAATCAGCTGTAAAGTTTACAGTAGGAAGATAATTAGATATTACCATATTTTTCATCCAATATGATTTATCTATATCATATTGTAATTCTTTTGTATATATATTAGTTTCTAAAAATTCATCTTTATCCAAAAGCTCAAGAACTGGTAACTCAAACTTATCATAAGTTTTATCAGATAAAGTAGATAAGTTATGAACTAAAAGCTCTTTTTGATATTCTAAATCTATTAAGCTATTTTGTTTAATATTTTTATCTAAAATAGCATTATCTAAAAACGAAGTATCTATAATACCATTTAAAACTTGCTCTTTTTTTCTATCAATATCAATTTTAGAATTTTCTATTAATAATTTTTGTTTCTCTATATTTATATTTATTTTATTAATTTGAAATAAAATATTTACAGTTTGTTTTATTAACTCTTTTCTTTGGTTTTCTATCGATATTTCAGATAAGTTTTTAACACTTGATGCATATTTAATAGCATAATATATACCTCCACTTTTAAAAATTGGTTGAGATATATTTATACTAGATTTTGTTGTTGTATAGTTTTCATTTTTATTATAAGTATATCTATAAGTTATAGGATTTACCCAATCATTTCTAAGTTTTTCTGAATCCTCTATAGATTTTTGATAGTTGTAATCTAAAATCTTATTTTTACTATTTGATAGTATATCTTCTGAAGAGTTTAAATTTATAGCAACTAATAGAGGAAAAGTTATTATATATTTAAATTTAATCATCTTTCTCCACTCTTTCAATTGTTTCAATTATAGCTTTACCTAATAACTCTGTATTAAAAGGTTTTACTATCCAAGATGTTGCCCCAACCTCTCTACCTTTTTCTTTCATCTCTTGACTCCACTCTGTTGTAAGAACCATTATTGGGGTACTCATATAATCAAGTGAATTTCTTAATCTACTAATAAGCTCAATACCATCCATATTTGGCATATTGATATCTGTAATTATAAAATCATACTCATCTTGTGAACTTAAAGCCAAAGCTTCTACTCCATCATCTGCACTTTGAATATGCATATATCCCAATTCTATTAATGAACTTTCAACCATATCTCTTATTACAGAACTATCATCTACAAAAAGTATATTTAGTTTTTCATTATAACTCATATATTTTCCTTATTAAAACTGATTTGGATTAAACCCAAAATCTAAATTAAAATCATTATTTGCTAAATTAGGGTCATTATATCCTAATTGTACTGATTTATTACGAAGTTTCATTATATCATTTTTTATATCAATTTTAGATGGACAAACAACATTACAATTTCCACACAAAGTACAATCCCAAATACCATTTTTCTGAATATTATCTATTTTAGAAGAGATATCACTCTCTTTTTTATCTTCTATATATCTATAAGCTCTAACTAATGCAAAAGGTCCTATAAAGTCTTGATTTACTTGATATATAGGGCAAGAGCTAAAACAACTATTACACAAAATACAATTAGATTCTATATTTATTAAGTTTTCGTCAACATTTGTAATAACTGCTTTACTTTTTGAACTTAAGTAACTATTAGATTTATTTAAAAATTCACTTTGTTTATCAAAATCAACCACTAAATCTTTTATAACTTCTATATTATCTAATGCTTTTATAGAGTCATTATCTTCTATATTTGTTTTACAAGCTAACTTTTCAATACCATTTACTTTTACACTACAACTACCACAAACACCACTTCTACAACCACTTCTAAAAGCTAGAGAGTTATTTTTATTCTCTTTTATATAAAATAATATATCTAAAAGATTAGATACTTTATCTTCTATAGTATAATCTATTTCACAAATATTTATATTCATAATAACTCCAACTCTACAACTATCTCT
>JAYELQ010000037.1:0-3247 GCA_034717655.1 Campylobacterota bacterium | reverse complement strand
ATATTGATAATATTCAAGAGGGAAGTATTGCAGGACACCCTAAAAATATTATATTTTTAAGTGCTGATGCTTTTGGTGTATTACCTCCTGTATCAAAACTTACAAATGAACAAGCTATGTATTACTTTTTAAGTGGTTATACTGCAAAAGTAGCTGGAACAGAGAGAGGAATAACAGAACCTGTTGCTACATTTAGTGCTTGTTTTGGAGAAGCTTTTTTACCTCTTCATCCTACAGACTATGCTAAACTTCTTGGTGAAAAAATAGAAGAACATAATGTTAATGTATATTTAGTTAACACAGGATGGACAGGTGGTGCTTATGGTACAGGTAAAAGAATGAGTATTAAAAATACAAGAGCTTGTATAAATGGTATTTTAGATGGTAAAATAAATAGTAGTGATTTTGAAACAACTCCTATTTTTAATTTATCAGTACCAAAAACATTAGAAGGTGTTGATACAGAAGTATTGAACCCTAGAAATACTTGGGAAGATAAAGATGCATATGATACAGCAGCTACTAAACTAGCAGGTATGTATGTTGAAAACTTTAAAAAATATCTTACAGATGATAGTGATTTTGATTTCACATCAGCTGGACCAACTCTATAATTTAATTATTAAAAAAATTAAAAAGGAAGTCTTTTTAGGCTTCCTTTTTTTTTATTTATGATATAATTTTTAAAAAAGGAAAAAACAATGATTTTATTAACGGGACCTTGTGTTATAGAGAGTAGAGATAATGTTATGAGAATTGCAGAACAATTAACAAAACTAAATGAAAATAAGAGAATTGATTTTTATTTTAAAGCTAGTTTTGATAAAGCAAATCGTACAAGTTTAAATAGCTTTAGGGGACCTGGTATAGATGAAGGGCTAAAAATATTAGAAGAGGTAAAAAAAACTTTTAATATGCAATTAGTTACAGATATTCACGAACCATCTCAAGCATTAAAATGTTCTAAAGTTGTAGATGTATTACAGATACCTGCTTTTTTATGTAGACAAACAGATTTATTAATAGAATCAGCAAAAACACACTGTAAAATCAATATAAAAAAAGGGCAGTTTTTAAGTAGTCAATCTATGAAACATCCTGTCCAAAAAGTTTTACAAACAAGAGGTATAGAAGAGGTTAATTATAAAAATAGTCAAAAAGAGGGTGTTTGGCTTTGTGAAAGGGGAAATATATTTGGATATGGTTCATTGATAGTTGATATGAAAAACCTTATCTCTATGAGAGAATTTGCACCTGTAATATTTGATGCTACTCACTCAGCACAAGAACCAAGTAATGGTGATACTACAGGTGGAAATAGTAGTTTTGTACCTAGCTTAGCAAAAGCAGCTGCAGCTGTTGGAGTTGATGGTTTTTTCTTTGAAACACACTTTGATCCATCTATTGCTTTAAGTGATGGACCAAATATGTTAAAAATAGATGATTTATATAAAACTGTAGATGATATTTTTAAAATACAAGATATTTTAGGATATAATAAGTAATTAAAAAGAAGGAATAAAAATGAATATTATAGAAGGTCAATTAAGATTAAAAGGTACTGAAAAAATAGCTATTATAAATGCTAGATTTAATCATATTATAACAGATAGATTAGTAGAAGGTGCTAAAGACTCATTTAAAAGACACGGTGGAGATGAAGAAAATCTTGACTTATTATTAGTTCCTGGTGCGTTTGAAGTACCTTTTGCCCTTACAAGAGCTTTGAAAAGTGGTAAATATGATGCTATTTGTTGTCTTGGTGCTGTTATAAGAGGTGCTACTCCACATTTTGACTATGTATCTGCAGAAGCAACAAAGGGTATAGCAACAGCTGCTATGAAATATGATGATATACCTGTATCAAATGGTGTTTTAACTACAAATTCTATAGAACAAGCAATAGAGAGAGCTGGAAGTAAAGCTGGAAATAAAGGTGCTGAAGCTATGACTACTATTATTGAGATGTTAGATTTATATTCAAAAATGGATGAAAAATAATGGCAACAAGGTCACAAGCAAGGGAATCTGTAGTAGGTTTACTTTATGCATATGATTTAGGTAATGAGAATATTGCAAAATTTGCCGATGATATATTAGAAGATAAAAAAATAAGACACAAACAAAAAGAGTTTGCAACAGAACTTTTTAAAGGTACTATAGATAATTTAGAAAGTGTTGATAAACAAATAGAGAAGCATCTAAAACAAAGAGAAATAAATGATGTTGGAGCTGTTGAGAAAGCTATATTAAGATTATCTATATATGAGATATCTTTTACATCTTTAGATAAACCTATTATCATAAATGAAGCTATAGAGTTAGCAAAAAGACTTGCTAGTGATAATGCACCAAAATTTATTAATGGTGTTCTTGATAGTATAAATAAGAGTTAATATGAGACTTTGTGTAGCATTAGACTTACCAAGTGCAAAAGAGAACCTTGAATTAATAGAAAAAATAAAAGATTTTGATGTTTGGTTAAAAGTTGGATTTAGAAGTTATATAAGAGATGGAAAAAAGTTCTTAGATGATATAAAATCTATCAATCCAAACTTTAAAATATTTTTAGATTTAAAACTTTATGATATACCAAATACTATGGCAGATGCAAGCCAAGAGATTTCAAAACTAGGTGTTGATATGTTTAATGTTCATGCTAGTGCTGGAAAAGTAGCTATGCAAACAGTTATGAATAGAATTAAAGATATCCCTAATAGACCTCTTGTATTAGCAGTTACAGCACTTACAAGCTTTAATAATGATGATTTCAATTATGTTTATAATGAAGATATTGATAAAAAAGCTACAAAGTTTGCAAAAGATAGTTTTGAAGCTGGTCTTGATGGTGTTGTAAGTTCTGCATTTGAGAGTTTTGATATAAAACAAAACACATCAAAAGAGTTTATCACTTTAACTCCGGGGATTAGACCATTTGGAGAAGATGCAGGTGACCAACAAAGAGTTGCAGATATAGATTTAGCTAAAAAAGAGTTAGTTGATTTTATAGTAGTTGGTCGCCCTATCTATAAATCTAAAGACCCAAAATATGTAGTAGAAAAAATTCTAAAAGTTATCTAATATTTAAGATAACTTTTAGGTATTTTCTACTATAATTCTGACACAACAAAAGGACGAATGGGTGAGTTGGCTGAAACCACATCCCTGCTAAGGATGCGTACTGGTAACGGTACCGAGAGTTCGAATCTCTCTTCGTCCGCCACCAAAACCCCTTAAACACTAACTT
>JAYELQ010000036.1:0-3261 GCA_034717655.1 Campylobacterota bacterium | reverse complement strand
CTATTCCATTTGAAACATTTGAAAGATAGTATCCAAATTGTTTTGATATATCTGTTGATGATGCTAGTTCATTTTGTGAATATGCTACCACTTTTAATCCTTTGTTATTATCATTGTAATTATACGGGTAATTATAACATTTTTTAATTAATTTTTGATTAAGCAATCTAGACATAACGCCTGACTTGAAGGACAAGTGGATATAACGACTTGATACTTCTGTCTTTATAGTCTATCTAATCGAAACTTCAAAGCTAGAAATATCGCGACATTACACTTGTTCTTCTTCCAAGGATTTGTTATCTATTTCTTACTAAATAATGTTCCATTTTCATGAATATTTTCTAGTATAAATTTTTTGACTGTTGCTAAATCATAGCCACTACATAAAAACATTTTTCTATTCTTGTCAATTAAATATTGTCCAGCTTTTAATTTGGTCACTATTCCACCTGTTGCAAATTCGTTATTGGGTGTATGTTCTTCTTGTAGTTTTTCATCATTGATTGAATAAATATGTTTTATTATTTTTGCATCTGTATGTTCATGTGGGTTTAAATCATAGTACCCATCTACATCACTTAGCAATATTAATAAATCCGAATTTGTGTAATGAGTAATATGAGATGATAATTGGTCATTATCACCAAAAAGTTGCTCTATTGTTGTAGATATATCATTTTCATTTACGATTGGTAAAATATCATTTTCTAAAGCTGTTTCAATAATTTGTTGAAATATTTTAGTATGAGTTCTTGAATCAAAGTCATCTTCTGTTAGTAATATTTGAGAAATATTTATATTAAAAATATCAAATTTACTTTTATATGAACTCATTAAAATGGGTTGTCCTACTGAAGCTAAAACTTTTTTACTAATATTTTTATTTCTATCTAATTTTAATGCTGTGTATCCTGCTGATACTGCTCCAGATGTTACCAATATTACATCATTTGTTTTTTTAATTTCTGCTATTAATGATACTAAATTAAGCATTCTTTCTTTTGCTATATTATTTGATTCAGTAATAACACCACTTCCCACTTTGATTACTATTCTTTGTTTTTTATTTTTATTCATAAATTAAAATACCCTTATTCTACTTTTATGCTTATTAAATGACTATAGATAATACCCAGCTAACCTGAGAATGTGTAGGATATAGAAGAGGGTGAGCCGTAGGGCGTGGCACCTTTTATATTTACAGATTTGTCTGGTTCTGCGACTAGTTATCACGTAGCCGTTAGGCAAGTGGTATCTAGTCAAAGAATCAGTTTCAGGTTAGCTGGGTATTACCACATCGCCAACGGCGATGTGGTAACGTCTGAGTTGAGAAACAAGTGGGAATATGTCTTGACTGTTTGAATTTTCAAGTTTCTAACTGCGAAACTTAAAAGCTCGGAATAGCCGACAGTACACTTGTTTCTCTCCAATGTTTTGTTGTGTCTTAAAAGTTAGAATTAAACTTTAAAATTAATTATTCTAAATAAACTAAAATAGTTGAATTGTATTCTCATCTTCCATATTGTATTTTACATTATGTTCATTTAGTATATTTACAATATCAACTAAATCTTTTATAGAACTTGATGAACTTAATTTATCATCTCTAACTTTTATTTGTTTTGATATATTATCATAGATATAGTTTGAATATCTTTTTATAATATCATTCATAAAGTCTTCAATATGATCTAAGCTTTTAAAATATTTACATTTATTATCATTAAAGTGTAAAACAATATCAAATAATTCTTTTGCTTCAAAAGGTTTTAGTAATCTAATTCTATGATGATTTTTAGTACAAAAATCACAACCCAAGTTTTCACTATAACAAAGAACTTCACTTATTGTTATTGTCTTTTGGAATTTATCTATCTTTATTATTTCATTTAATAAATTAACATAGTTTTTAATATCAAAATCAATGATAACCAAATCTATGTTATTGTTTTTATATTGTTCTAGTCCATCTATACAATTTGTAACTTCAAAGATATTTATATCTGGTTGTATTGATTTAAATGTTTCTAATAAATTTATTATTTGTTTATCTGTATCTGCTATTAAAATATTCATTGTTTACCTTTTGTTTGGATAATAAATATTTGTGATTTATTTTCAGAAATTTTGATTAAACTTTTTTAAAAAGTTTTGTGCTAATTTCTTTTAAATAACTTCTTTAATTAAAAGTTAATTTAGGAAGATATACTTTTTTAATGTTTATCTTTTTTTAACTGTTAATTTTGGAGTGTAGACATAACGCTTGACTTAAGGAACAATGACCCCTCAAACACTTCGCTGACTTCTTTTTTTAACCACTACATTTTAGTTAATTTAGGCTTAAAAATTCGTGGGGTCACTTGTTTCTTTTCAAGGTTTTGTTAGATGTACTATTAATAGCATTGTTCAATAGTAAATGTATTTTTATTGTTTACTATTACAAATCCTTTTTCTAGAAATAATATAGGTTTATTTTTTAGTAATGGATTTATACAATTGTGATTTGAATTAAAATCAGAATAAATAACTAGTTTATTTATTATATTTGGTGCAATCCTTTGCGATAATAAAGCATTTGGATCAAATAATTCAGCTAAAATAGTTATAAAAAATAATGATATAAATCTAGATATTCTAGTGAAAATTAACCAGTAATTTGTTTTGTTATGTTCTTTTTTAATTTTTTTATTACTCCAAAAGAATAAAATAAATGGAATTAAAAGCAAGGTAATAAAAAATATAATAGCTAGTAATAATGCTAAATAAAAAATTAAATTAAAAATAAATACTACAGAAACTGTAAATTCTAATAGGGAAGGGTCTATGCCTGTTGCTTCATTAATAATTTGGTATGTTTGAATAAAAACAAATGTTGTTATTATTGATATAATTAATGTTCCAAGAATTTTATATGACTTATAATAAAATAAATCTTTTCCATTTTCTACAATATCATTAAATATTGCAAATGTAAAAGATAGTAGTGAAAATATTATAAAAAATATTATGTAATTATTTTCATTAGATAGATATATTAATAATCCAACTAAAAAAGCAATTATATATGTAGCTATATATGTTTTTTCAACTATTGTAATAGAATTGTTTTTTTCTTTTATTGTATCCTCATCTAACGACTGACTTGAAAAATAAGTTACCCTTTTATCAAGTTTTTGTGTCTTTGATGTATCTTATCTCACTTTAGTTTAAATTACTAAAATGCGGCTGGGTAACTTATTTTTCTTCCAAGGTCTTGTT
>JAYELQ010000035.1:0-3264 GCA_034717655.1 Campylobacterota bacterium | reverse complement strand
CATCTATATCATCTGCTTTTTGAAGAATATTATAAAACTCCCCATACCATTCATTTATAAGAACTGTCATATAAACTTGTAGCCAAGTGATTAGAAATAATAATAATAATCCACCCCAAGCCCAAAGCCTATACTCTTTAGTACCAAAAAAACTTTTTATCATAATCTATTTTAACAACTCTATTAGTTTATCTTCATCTATAATATCTTTATCATATTTAATAATAATAATATTTTCTGTATTATTAATATACCATTCATCACAACCATTAAGATTATCAAGAGTATTAAATTTATTTTTATCTAAACTATCTAAAGGTATATAAGCATTTTGTTTTTTTAATGGATTTGGTAGAGTTAATATAAGTATAAACCAAGCAATAGATATAATAACAATAACATAAGATATATTATGTAAACTCTCTATAAAACTACCATCAATCTCTTTTAGGTATAATCCACCAACTAAACCACCTATAAAAGTACCAAGATAACCAAAAGAGTTAAATAAACCTAACACTTTACCTTTTTCGTGAACTTTTACATATTTTGTAGTTAAACTTTGCATAATTGGTTCGTGCATATTAAAACCTATAAAAAATACAATAATACCAGCTATAAACATTGTTTGAGTTACAGAGTTTCCAATTAGATAATATGATAGTGTAAAAAATACAATACCAATTAATAAAATCTCTTTAAATTTACCTTTTTTCTCAGCTAAAATAGCAGCAGGACCCATCGCTAAAACTCCAGCTATCATAGCAGGAAGATATATTTTCCATAGCTCACTCATCTCCCAACCAAATGTTTTTGTAAGTATAATAGGTATAATCATAAAAGCAAATGTCATCATACCTTTTTGAAGAAAGTTTGTGATATTCATTTTTATAAGTTCTGGATTTTTTAGAAATAAAAATTTACTATCATTATGATATGTATGTACAACTTCAGGGGGATTTGGAACATATTTAACTAATACAAATATAGAACCAAATGCAAAAACAGTAGTTAGCCAAAATAGGGTTTCAATACCAAAACTAGCACCAATAGTTGGACCTGCAAGCATAGCAATAGCAAAACTAACAGCAATAGAACCACCCATCATAGCCATAGCTTTTGGTCTTTGCTCCTCTTTTACAACATCACTAATCATAGCAGTCACAACAGAACCAATAGCCCCAGCCCCTTGTAGTAATCTACCAAGTAAAAGAGTAAGTCCATCTGTAGATACAGCACATATAATAGAACCTATACCAAATAGTAAAAGCCCTGTAATAATAGTACCTTTTCTACCTAGTTTATCACTCATTATCCCAAAAGGAACTTGAAAAATCATTTGAGTTAAAGCATAACCACCTATAATAATACCTACTAAAGCAGGAGTTGAACCGGGTAAACTTAAAGCATATACTGATATAACAGGTAATACAATAAAAAGTCCTAAAAATCTAAGTGAAATAATTAGATTTAAAGGCATAATTGTTTTAAACATAGAAAACCTTTCTTTTTAATATTTTTTATTATAGCTTTTTATATTTATGATATAATAAAATATAAATATATTTTATTATCAAAAGAGGAAAAATATGAAAAAACAAAAGCTACCAATAGGAAAAAGTGATTATAAATCTATAATAGAAGATGGATATTATTATATAGATAAAACAATGGGGATAGAAGAGCTAATCGATGCTAGTGGAGAAGTGATATTACTTCCACGACCTAGAAGATTTGGGAAAACTCTTTTTCAAACTATGCTTTATTATTTCTTTGATATTAATGAGAGAGATGAGAGTATCTATAAAGATAAAGCTATATATAATACAGATACTTTTAAAAACCATTTTGGTAAATATCCTGTTATTTATCTTACATTTAAAGATATAAAAGAGGGTGATTTTGAAAAGTTTAAAGAAAAGATGTTTTCAATTATTAGAGATGAAGTTATAAAATATTCTAAAAAATGTGATATATCACTTATTGATGAAAGTATTGATATATTAAATAGAATTATTCAAAATAATGGATTACAAACAGATTATGAGTCATCTTTAAAAATATTATCAAAACTTTTATATTTAACTTATAATCAAAAAGCAATTTTATTAATAGATGAGTATGATACACCTATACAAACTGCATTTTTAAAAGGTTATTATGAAGATGTGATAGATTTCTTTAAACCATTTTTAGGCTCTGTTTTAAAAGATAATGATAGATATCTAAAGAAATCAGTTTTAACAGGAATTCTAAGAGTATCAAAAGAATCTATGTTTAGTGATTTGAATAACTTAAAAGTTTGTACAATACTTGATAATAAATTTAGTACTATTTGTGGATTTACAATAGATGAAATTAAAAAAATGTTAATAGATTATGATTTAGAAAATCAAACAGAAGATGTTATCAATTGGTACAATGGGTATAAATTTGGTAAAACTACGATTTTAAATCCTTGGAGTTTATTAAATTATATAGATGAAGAAGAGTTTAATGTTTATTGGGCTCAAACTAGTGCAAATGAGATGATAAGAACACTTATAGAAAATTCTAATAGCTTCAAAGAAAATCTTGATATTTTATTAAATGGTGGAGTGGTTGAACAAAGAATAGATAGTAATATAACTTTTAAAGAGAATAATTTTTATTTTAAAGATAGTTTACTATATTCATTCTTATTCTTTAGTGGGTATTTAAGATGTAATGAAAAGAGTAGAACTGCCCCATTTATTTGTAAACTATCTTTAGTAAATAAAGAGATAGAGTATATATTTGATACTATTATTCAAGATTGGATAGAGGAGAGTTTTGAAAATAACAAACTTCAAATGATGTTAAAAGCTTTGATTAATATTGATTTAGAAACTTTTGAGATGATATTTAGTGAGTTTGTAAGAGATACTTTATCTTTTTATGATGTTGGCAAAAAAGTAGAAGCTATTTATCATACATTTTTATTAGGACTTTTAGTAAATTTAAAAGATTATGAGATAATATCAAATAAAGAAGCAGGATATGGTAGAGTTGATATTATAGTAGTTCATAAAACAAATTTAGATAAACCTGCTATAGTTATGGAGCTTAAAACTATAAATGAGTTTAAAGAGGAAACAAAAGAGATAGCTTTGGATAAAGCTGTAGAGCAGATAAAAGAGAAAGATTATATAAGTTATTGTCAAAATAGAGGGTATAAAAATATCACTGCTTTTGGTGTAGTTTTTGATGGTAAGAGAGTGTGGATTAAGAGTGTTTAGATTTTAA
>JAYELQ010000034.1:0-15607 GCA_034717655.1 Campylobacterota bacterium | reverse complement strand
ATTAAACACACACACTTTTTTATCTTTTGATGCAATAGAAAAACTATCCATAGATACTCTACCTAAAATCTTTTTTCCATTTGATATTTTTGCTTTTTTTATATCACCTACCCTTAAAAAACCATCACCATAACCTATATCATAATTTGATACAACCATATCTTTTTTTGCAATAAATCCATCACTACCATACCCAATAGAATCACCTTTTTTTATATTTTTAGAGGCTATTTTATTTGCATATAAGCTCAATATTGGTTTTAGAAACTTTTTCTCATCTATATCTAAATATCCATAAGCACCTATCCCTATTCTAGCTAAATCATATTTACCCATATCTACTTTAAATATACCGTGACTATTAGCACAATGGGTTCTAATATCTATATCAATTTTATTTTTTATATATAAAATCATATCATCAAATAGTTCTACTTGCTTTTGTGTTATATTATTATTCTCATCTGCACAACAAAAATGTGTAAATATACCATTTAGTATTAGTTTATTTTCTTTTATTAGTGTTAAAGCTAAATCTATCTCATTTTTAGAGATACCATTTCTATTCATACCTGTATCTAGTTTTAATTCTACTTTTGAATTTTTAGGAATTTTTTTTATACTTTTTATAGAATTAATAGATATAATTATATTTTTATTATATTTTTTAGGGATATCATATAAAACTAATACAGATTTAAAATTGAATTTTTTTATTAAATTTGCCTCTTTTATATTTTTTACAAAAATATGCTCTACCCCATACTCTTTAATCATAGATGCTATCTCTATAATTCCGTGACCATAAGCATTATCTTTTAAAG
This sequence comes from Campylobacterota bacterium, assembly GCA_034717655.1. GTDB lineage: Bacteria > Campylobacterota > Campylobacteria > Campylobacterales > Arcobacteraceae > JAIOSF01. The sequence continues at coordinate 14,783 of JAYELQ010000034.1, read as the reverse complement.
CAATTGATAACTTATTTTTTCCACATATTTTTGAAAAATAATCAAGATTATTAAAAAATGCTTTTTTATTTAATTTTATATAACCCAATATACTACCTTTTTTATTTAAATATAAGTTTTATTATACAATAATTTACTAAAATATATTCATTATACTTTAATCTAAAATGATATATAATTACACAAATTAATTTTAAGGAAATAAAATATGTTAGTAACAAAACAAGCTCCAGATTTTACAGCAACAACTGTATTAGCAGACGGTCAAATCGTTGAAGATTTTAAATTATCAGAAAACTATGGTGAAAAAGGTACAGTTCTTTTCTTTTATCCATTAGATTTTACATTTGTATGTCCTTCTGAAATTATTGCATTCTCTAAAAGAGTAGCTGATTTTAAAAGCAGAGGTGTTAATGTAATTGGTGTTTCTGTTGATTCTCAATTTTCTCACTTTGCATGGAGAGAAACTCCTGTTAATAAAGGTGGTATAGGTAGAGTTAATATGCCTTTAGTAGCAGATTTAACAAAAGAGATTTCTAAATCTTATGATGTATTACTTGATGGTGGAGTAGCTCTTAGAGGTTCATTTTTAATTGATGCTGATGGAACTATTAGACATGCTGTAATTAATGATTTACCATTAGGTAGAAATATTGATGAGATGATAAGAATGGTTGATACAATGATCTTCACAAATGAAAATGGTGAAGTTTGTCCAGCTGGTTGGATAAAAGGTGATGACGGTATGAAAGCTGACACTGATGGTGTTGCTGACTATTTATCTAAACATGAAGGTGATTTATAATAAATAATAATTTATTTATTACTTTTATTAAAAAAAACCGTGGTAACTTTGTCACGGTTTTTTTATTTTATTTCTGATATAATAATGTTGAAACTATAATTAGGAGTTTTAAATGGAAAATAATGGAATCTCTATAGCTAAAAAGATGCTTATTTTTGGGATTATTATATTTTTAGTAATAATTACATCTACAATTATAAAGTATAATAAAGTTAATGATGCAAAATATAATTTTGATATATACTCAAATAAAGCAGTTGCAGGTAAAATACTTGTTTTAGAAATTGGTAAAGATTTAAATTATATTAGTAGATGTACAAGAGATATTATGCTTGGAAATAGTTATGATAAAAATATTTTAAAAATAGAAAAAAGTCGTTCTAATATAAATAATAATTTTGATAAATTAGTAGATACTATAAAAGATACACCTAATGAAAAAGAAAAACTAAATGCTTTAGATATATCAAAACAAAATACTATGAACTTTATAAATGATGGATATAATAAAATGAAGTCTTTATCTAATATAGAGAGAACTCCAGAAATTTTAGCTAATATGTATCAACAATATAAAAAAGATGCTACACCACTTGCATACAAAAGTAGAAAAGCTTTTTCAAAAATAGTAAAAGTAAAAGATAAAGGTTTAGAAAAACGAACAAAATTGTATCATAAAGAGATGTCAAAACTTTCAAATTTTATAATAATTGAATCAATTGTTCTTTTAATTCTTATTGTTGGTTATTTAATGCTTTTAATAAAAAATATTACATTATCTTTAAAACAATTTAAAATAGGTCTTATATCATTTTTTGATTTTGTTAATAAAAAGAGCTCCCATATAAAACCAATTAAAATAAGTGCAAAAGATGAATTTGGAGAGATGGCATATCTTGTTAATAACAATATAAGAGAGGTTCAAAATACTTTATTAGAAGACCAAAAATTGTTAAATGAAGCAGATAATGTTATAAAAGAGGTAGCAGGTGGATTATATTCTAAAGAGATAAAAACAGTTACATCTAATAAATCATTAGAAGAGCTTAAAAATAATGTTAATTATATGATAAATACTACACAAAAACATTTTGAAGATCTAAATAATATACTTCAAAAATATGCAAGTTTAAATTATATAGATGAATTGAAACTAAATAATATTGAAAAAGGTGGAGTATTTGAACTTTTAGTAAATGATATAAATAAATTAAAAGATGCTATCACTAATATGTTAGTTAAAAATAAAGAGAATGGATTGATATTACAAGATAGTTCAAATGTTTTATTACAAAATGTTGAAAATTTAAATAGTGCTTCTAAAGAGGCTACTTTAAGTTTAGAAAAAACATCTTCTTCTTTATCTCAAATAACTACAAATATAACAACTAATAATAAAACAGTTTTAGATATGGCAAATTATGGAAATAATGTTAAATCTTCTGTTAGTTTAGGGGAAGAGTTAGCAAATAAAACAACTATTGCTATGGATGAGATAAATGTAGAGGTTACTGCTATTAATGATGCTATATCTATTATAGACCAAATTGCTTTTCAAACAAATATTTTAAGCTTAAATGCAGCAGTTGAAGCAGCAACTGCAGGTGAAGCTGGAAAAGGATTTGCTGTTGTTGCCCAAGAGGTTAGAAATCTTGCAACAAGAAGTGCAGATGCTGCAAATGATATAAAAGAGCTTGTAGCTAATGCTACTAATAAAGCAGATAATGGAAAAGAGATTGCAGATAAAATGATAGAAGGATATACTCATCTTAATGAGTCTATTACAAAGACACTAAATATGATATCTGATGTAGAAGTTTCTACTAAAGAGCAACAAAAAGAGATAGAGGAGATAAACACTATTATCTCTAATTTAGATGAACAAACAAAAAGAAATGAAAATATAGCATCTCATACAAAAAATATAGCATCAAAAACACAATCAATAGCTAATGAGATATTATTAGATGCAGATAAAAAAGAGTTTATAGGAAAAAATAGTATAAATGTATAAAAATACATTTGATAAAGAGTTAGCTAATAATGTTATATACAATGCATATATGTTTTATGGACAAGAAAATTATCTAATAGAAACATATGGTAATAATATAGCTAAAATCTTAGCAGGTGAAGAGGATATAAGTAGAGTATATTTTGATGATTATAACTATAAAGAATCATTAAATTTTTTATCCCAATACCCTATGTTTTCATCTAAAAATGTTTTATTAATAAAAACAGTAAAAAAAATAGACCCAAAAGAGATAGAAAAACTTATCTATGTTTGTAATGAAAATCCAAATAGTTTTGTTATCTTTTGTTGTCTTGAAGACCTTAATTTTCGTTCAATGGCAAAACAGTTTAAAAAAGAAAATAATAGTGTAGATGTTAGATTCTTTATCCCTAAAGAGTATGAAGCAAATGAACTTATATTTAAAAAAGCTCAAGAACTTTTAATCGATATTAATAAAAAAGAGTTACAATATCTATATACAATGCATCAAAAAGATTTATCTTTAGTTATAAATGATTTAGAAAAACTATCTATTTTACAAGAAAAAATAACTTTAAATATAATAAATAATCAATGTTTTGGAATGGGAAATGTTATACTTAATGATTTTTTATATAATCTTTTTTCAGGGAGAATAATAAATAAAGATTTATATATGATATTAAAAGAGGGGTTAGATGAGGTAGTTTTAATTAGAGAAGTTTTATCTTATATACAAGAGTTATTTATGATTAATAGTTATCTTACTTTAAATAATAATAAATTAAATATTATTGAGATTTGGGGATATAATCTACCAAAAGATATAGCAAATCAAAAATCAACATTATCAAGTAAATTTACTCAAGAAGATTTTTTTAATATGTTAGAGTTATTTCAAAACTTAGAATTAGAGCTAAAAACGAAGGCTAATTTAGATATAAATAGTTATACACAAGCAGTATTTAGAAAGTTTTCAGCAACTTTAAGATAGAATTCTCGCTCAAAGGGAAATTTCAACCCTTAACCTTGCTAAATAATATATTTATTATTTGGCTAAAATCCAAAAGGAGAAATGAAATGGCAAGAATTAGACATTATGAAACTATGTTTATCGTTAAGGCAACACTTACAGATGAAGAAACACAAGCACAAATAGCTTTAGTAAAATCAAATATCGAAAAAAACGGTGGAGAGATAAAAGCTGTAGAAGATATGGGAACAAGACAATTAGCTTATGAAATTGAGAAGCAAAAAAGAGGTTACTATTATGTAATTTACTTTACAGCACCATCTGAATCAATAAAAGAACTTGAAAGAAATTATAGAGTAAATGAAGATATAATTAGATTTATCTTTATAAAATCTGAATCAAAAACTGAAGTTGCTCACTGGACTGCAATGTCAGACGAAGCTGCAAAAAAAGCTGCAAAATAAATAACTGTTTATAAAAGGGACTCTTTATGTACAATAAACTAATAATGATAGGAAATCTTACAAGAGATATTGAAATTAAATATCTTCCAAATGGTACTTCAATTGCTAATGGAGCTATTGCTACTAGTCATAAGTATAAATTACAATCTGGTGAACAAAAAGAGGAAGTTTGTTTTATAGACTTCTCTGTATTTGGTAAACAAGCTACTATATTAAGTCAATATGTACGAAAAGGTTCTAAAGTTATGTTAGAGGGTAGGTTGAGTTTTGAACAATGGCAAGACCAAAATGGTGGAAAAAGAAGTAGACATACTTTAAAAGTAGACACTTTTAAATTTTTAGACTCAAAAGCTGATTCTGCAAATTTACCTCCACAAGGTAATGGTACTTATGGACAACAAGCAAGTTATAATCAACCTCCTGCACAACAACCACAATATAATGAACAACAACAATACCATAATACTCAAGAGCAAAATAGTTATGGACAACAATCACAAAGTGGTATGCAAAATCATCAACAGGTTCAACAAAAACCTTATGAAGAGAAAATACCTGAAATTGATATAGATAATGACGAAATACCGTTTTAGTCTATAGAATATAAAAAAAGGAATTATTATGGCTGAAAGAAGAAAATTCGCAAAAAAATATTGTAAATATAGTGCAATGAAATTAGATTATATTGATTATAAAAATGGAGAATTATTAAAAATCTCTATGTCTGAAAGAGGTAAAATTATGCCAAGAAGACTTACTGGAACATCTAAAAGATTTCAAGAACAAGTTGAAAATGCTATCAAAAGAGCAAGACATATGGCATTAGTACCATATATTGTAAATACTCACGATTTAGCAGATTCTGCTTATTCAAGAAGATAATAATTAACCAACACAATATATAATAAAAGGAAATAAAATGTTAAAAGGTATACTTAGAGATAGTATCGTAAAACAAACAACAAAACAACTAAGACGAGATGGTTATCTAATTGCTAACATTTATGGAAAAGGGCAAGAAAATATCAATGCTGCTTTTAAATTAAATGAATATGTAAGATATTTAAAAAATAAAAAAACTATAGCATTTGATATAGAGATAGATGGAAAATCTATAAAAGTTGTTGTTAAAGCATATCAAAGAGACCCTATTACATCTGCTTTGACTCATGTTGATTTAATGATAGCTCAACCAAATGTAGTAACAAAATATCAAGTTCCTATTACTGTAGAGGGTACACCAAAAGGTCTTAAAAATAAAGGTCTTTTATCTTTCCATAGAAAAAGAGTTGATGTAAAATGTACAGTTGAAAATTTACCAGAATCATTTCATTTTGAAATCTCTGATTTAGATACAGGTGATAACTATTTAGTTAGAGACCTTAAATTACCAGAAGGTGTATCTTGTTATTTAGACCCTAGAGTACCATTAGTTGGTATGATAAAAATTAAGTAATTAATTATTATGTATCTAGTTGCAGGTCTTGGTAACCCCGGAGACAAATATCTAAAAACTAGACACAATATAGGTTTTATGGTTATTGATAAAATAACCATAGGCTTAGATTCTATAAATATAAACAACTCTAACTTTAATGCAGTTGTAAAAAAATCCTCAAATAATTTATATGTTAAACCACAAACTTTTATGAATGAATCTGGTATATCTATTTTTAATATTGCGCAGTATTATGATATTCCTAATGAAAATATTATAATAGTACATGATGATTTAGATTTAGAATTTGGAACTGTAAAGTTTAAAATAGGTGGTGGTCACGGTGGACACAATGGCTTACGCTCTATAGATAGTCATATTGATAAAAACTATATAAGAGTAAGAGTTGGGATAGGGAAACCAAAAATAAAATCTGATGTTATAAATTATGTTTTAGGAAATTTCTCTAATGAAGAGTTTAATATTATAGATGATATAATATCTCATATCCTTAAATCTATAGAAGCTATACAAAATAAACCACTAGAAGAAGTAAAATCAAACTATACACTTAAATTAAATATATGACAATATTAGTAAAATATATTTTATTTAAATATTTAAAATATTTTTTAATAATTTTATTCTCTTTAGAGATATTTTTTGTAGGTATAGATTTACTTCAAAACTTTAAAAATTTACCAAACTCAGCAAACTTACAAATTTTATATATACTTTATACTAGTTTTTTCTCTTTAACTATTGTTTTACCATTATCTTTAATTTTTGGTTGGATTATAACATTAACTTCATTTGTAAAACATAATGAGATGGTAAGTTTTTACTCTTTAGGTGTATCTAAAAAAATGATACTAATGCCTATTTTAATAATTATGTTTTTAATAACTACTATTTTAGTAATACTACAATCAACACCTTTAGCATACTCTTATGAGCAAAAAAATAAGATAATACATAATAACTATTTTTCAAATGAAAGAGTTAATATTTTTTTGAAATATAACAACTATTTTATATATTTTGCAAAACTATACCCTATACAAAAGATAGCTCAAGATGTTCATATTTTTAAAATAAAAGATAACGATATTGTTGAGAGAATTATCGCAAAAAAAGCATATTATCAGCAAAATAGATGGTATGTAGTAGATGCAAATATCACATATAAACCTGAAATTATAGATTGGGATAACTCTAAAATAAAAACTATACACAAAGACTTTTTATATACACTAGAGGGGTTTGAACCTAAAATAATAAATAATGTTTATAAAAGTAAACCATATTATTCAACAATTGATGCAATAAAAACAATTATATTATTAGAAAATCAAAATTTTAATACAAATAAAATAAAAGCTATACTTTATTCTCAACTTTTTAAACCATACTTTACTATCCCTTTAGCTATTTTGATATTTATATTTATAGGTGCAAGTAGTAGGTTTTTTAATAGTGCAAAATTTATATCAACTTCTATTTTATTAACATTAATTATATGGGGAATTATGTTTTTATTAGAAAAGTTTTCTTTAGGTGGGATAATTTTAGCAGAAGTTGCTATAATATTACCATTGATTAGTTTAATCTTTATAACTTATTATTTTTATTTGAAAAGAGTTGATTAAAATGTTTGAAAAAAGAAATGCATACGGTGTCTGTTTATATCGAAATATAGGTGATGAAATTTATATACTTTTGTGTAAGTCTATATTTAGTATAAATAAATGGGGATTTTTAAAAGGTGTTCAAAACAATAATGAAACAATTACACAAACAGCAATTCGTGAATTTTATGAAGAGAGTGGTATAAAAGTATCTATAAATATTTTAGAAGATTATTACCAACAAATAAACTTTGAGAAAGATATTGGTGTTTTTTTGGTTAATTATGATAAAATTCCATATAATGTAGATAATTTTTTTAATGATTTATCTTTAAAGGATAATTATATTTGTTCTGAAAATAGTGAAGTTGAATTTTTTAATATAAATAATTTACCACTTATTAAGAAAAAACAGATTTATTTAGTAGATGATATCGTTAAATATTTAAAGGAATAAAAGATGTATAAACCTTCAGTAAAAATTCTTGGTGCTTATGGTGGAAAAGCCACTAATATGCAATTAACTTCAATACAACTTTCAAAAGAGGTAGTTTTAGATGCTGGAAATATTTTAGAGGGTTTAGGTAATGGTATTAAAAATATAAATCATGTTTTTATAACTCATTCACATCTTGACCATATAAATGATATAGGATTTTTAATAGATGCTACTTTTGAACAAAGAGAAGAGACTCTAAAAGTATATGGAAGAAAAGAGACTTTAAAAGATATTCAAGACCATATCCTAAATTGGAGTATTTGGCCAGATTTTACAAAAATAAATCTTATTACAAATGGTTTACAAGCAGTTGAATTAGTAGAGATAGAGTTAGGTGAAGTTGTAGAGGTTGATGGTTGTAAACTTAAAGCGATTGAAAATAACCACACCCCTTCAAGTAATGGATATGTAATAGAGAAAGATAATAGTGCTATTTTATTTACTTCAGATACTTATTGTTGTGATATTATTTGGGAAGAGGTTAATAGTAATGAAAAAATTACAGCAGTTATAATTGATGTATCTTTCCCTTCAAGAATGGCACAATTAGCTTATGATAGTAAACATCTAACACCTGCTTTACTTGAAGATGAACTTAAAAAATTAACAAGAGATGATATATCTATTTATATAAATCATATAAAACCATCATATAAAGTTGAATTAGTAAAAGAGATTATTAGAAGTGATGTTTTATTAAATGATGGAAATATTGTTGAAGCACAAGATGTAATAGAATTTTAATATGTCATTTAAAAAGTTTTTTAAAAAATTTATAATTTATTTCTCTTTAATAATTCTTATATCAGTTGGGATATCTTTAATTTACTCTTATATTCCAAAAACATTAGAATCTTTTGATAATAGACTTCGTGATTATATGTTTGTTTTAAGAGGTGAGCAACCAGATAGTAATAATGTTGTAATTGTAGATTTAGATGATAAATCTTTAAAAGAGATAGGTCAATGGCCTTGGAGTAGAGATATTGTATCTGATATGTTAATAAACTTAACAAATGCAAATGTTGGACTTATTGCATTTGATATTGTTTTTGCAGAAAAAGATAGAAGTAATCCATCTGATATATTAAATAAACTAAATATTAAAACAGATAAAGAGATACCTAATTATGATAATATATTTGCATCAGTTGTAGCCCAAACTCCAACTATATTAGGGTATCAATTTCAATTATCAAAAGATGATTTTAAAGAGATTAAATCTCCAGATATCCCGGCTATGTTTATAGAAAAGAATAGAGATGAGTATAATAAAAATATGGTTATAGAAGCTTATGGAACTATTTTAAATATACCATTAGTTCAAGATAATGCTTATTCAAGTGGTTTTTTTAATAATGTACCAGATGAATCTGGAGTTGTAAGAAGTGTACCTTTAATTATAAGATATGATGACCAACTTTATCCATCTTTAGCATTAGAAGTTATTAGGGCTATAAGTGATAAAAGAAAAGTATATATAAATTATGATGAAAATGGTGTAAGTGATATTGAAGTTGGTGATTACTCTATCCCAACAGATAGATATGGTAGAAATATTGTAAACTTTAGAGGTTCATCGAAAACTTTTAAATATATATCAGCTTCTGATATTATAAATAACAGCTTTAATCCAAAAGATATAGAGGGTAAAATAGTATTAATAGGAACTAGTGCAGCAGGATTACTAGATTTACGAGCTACACCATTTGAGTCTGTATATCCAGGAGTTGAAGTACATGCAAATGTGATAGATAATATTTTAACAGAAAATTTTATATCAAAACCATCTTGGGTAGATGGATTAAATCTATTTCATATTTTTATTTTAGCATTTGTACTTTTATTATTAGTTGCATATCTACCTTTATGGTTAGCTCTTATATTTATCATATTTATATCTGTGGCAGATATGTATATGATATTTGTAGTTTTATTTGAACACGGATTAATTTTAAACATACTATTCCCTATTTTAACTATATTTGCTTCAGTAATATCTGCTATGACACTAAACTATTTTCTTGAAACAAAACAAACAAAAGCTATAAAAGGTAAATTTGCTAGTAAGGTTTCAAAAGAGGTTATGGAATCTTTACTTGCAAATCCAGATGATGATTCATTTTCAGCTATGAGTAAAGAGATTACAGTGTTTTTTAGTGATGTAAGAAATTTTACTAATATATCTGAAGCTATGCCTAGTGCAAAGGTTTTAATTGAATTTTTAAATGAATATATGGATCCAATGACTGATATTATTATAAAAGAGCATGGAACGGTTGATAAATTTATTGGTGATGCGATTATGGCATATTGGAATGCACCAGGGAATGTACCTGACCACGCCAATAGAGCTTTAATTGCAACTATGGAACAACTTCATCTATTAGATAGCCTTAATATAAAAATAAAAGCAGATGAAAGATTTAAGGCAGTTTGTGAGATGAGTGCCAAAAATGGAGTTGAGCCTATTGAGATTGGTATAGGTTTAAATACAGGTGTTGCAATAGCAGGTGAGATGGGAAGTAGTCAAAGAAGTGATTATACAGTTATTGGTGACCCTGTAAATCTTGGTGCAAGATTAGAGTCATTGTGTAAACATTATAACTCTTTATGTAATATATCAAACTTTACAAAAGAGCAACTACCACAAGATGATTATATATTTAGATTTTTAGATTTAGTTACTGTAAAAGGTAAAAAAGAGCCTATTGAGATATGGCAAGTTATAGATTATAATAAAAAAAATCCAGAACATACTTTGTATAAAGTATCAAGAGAAAGACTTGATGAGGAGTTATCGCTTTACAATAAAGCTATTATTTTATACAAAGATGCAGAATTCAAAGAGGCTTTAGAGATTTTTATAGATATAGATAGTTGGGAAGATAAAACAAATAAAAATATATATAAAATGTATATAGAGAGATGTGAACACTATATAGCTGAACCTCCTGTTGATTTTAATGGTGTATTTGTTCATACTACAAAAGGATAATAATGAAAATTGAAAAATATGATGCAAGTGGAAATAATTTTATTATTTTTCATACAAATAAAAGAGATGATTATAGCGATTTAGCCATAAAATTATGTAAAGAGTATAATACAGATGGTTTAATAGTTGTAGTTCCACATATGGTATATGATTTTGAGTGGTTGTTTTACAATAATGATGGTTCAACTGCTTCTATGTGTGGAAATGGTACAAGAGCAGTTGCTCATTATGCTTTTAATAATAAAATAGCTAGTAGTTATATGAAGTTTTTAACAGGTGCAGGTGAAATTAACTGTAAGGTTGAAGATGATATAGTTGAAACGAATATGCCAAATCCAAAAGAGATAAAAAAAGAGTTTAAAGAGTTTGATTTAAGTTGGTGGCAAGTTGATACAGGTGTTCCTCATCTTGTAACCATAGTTGATGATTTGGATAAATTTAATTTAGATGTTTGTTCTAAAATGAGATATAAATATAATGCAAATGTAAACTTTTGTCAAATAAAAGATAATAAACTTTTTGTAAGAACTTATGAAAGAGGTGTTGAAAATGAAACACTTGCTTGTGGAACTGGTATGACAGCTTGTTTTTTAAGAGCTTATAATCTTAATTTAATTCCAAATAGTATAGATGTTTATCCAAAAAGTGGTGAAAAACTAATTTTAAAACAAGAGGATAATAGTTTGTATTTTGAAGGGAAAGTGGAAAAAGAACTTGAAGCCTATATTAAATTATAAAAATTATATTTTTACTACTTTTTTATGTTTTATAACTTTTACAGGGTGTGATTATTTTGAAGAAGAGAAAGTTATAAAACCTGATAATAAAATAGAAGAAAAAAAAGTAGAAGAAAAAGAACAAGATGAGATAAAAGTTAATATACCTAAACCTAAAGATATTAATATAACAGATAAAAACTTATCTATTATATCTACTGTTGCACCCAAAAAAGAGATTGAATTAAAAAAAGATTTTATAAGTGTATCTGAGAAAAAACAATATTTCAAAGATACTCTTATCCCTTTAGTTGTTGAAGTTTATATTAGGCTTCAGATACAATATCAGGTTATACAAAAAGATATTATTTTAAATCAAAATCAAGAGTTGATAAAAAAACTTATGGCTAAATATAAAGTTGATAATAGAAAAAGATTACTAGAAGCACTAAAACCACACCCTATTAGTATAACTTTAGCTCAAGCTGCTACAGAGAGTGCTTGGCTTACTTCAAGATTTGTACACGAAGGGAAAAATATATTTGGGGTTTGGTCTTTTAATAAAAATGAGCCTAGAATTCAAGCTTTAGATTCAAGAGGTTCAAAAGTTATATATCTAAAAAAATATAAAACATTAAAAAAGTCAATAGAGGATTATTATTATATTTTAGCTACAAATAAAGCTTATAAAGATTTTAGACAAATGAGAGTAGTTACTTATAACCCTTATGTTTTAATACCTTATTTAAAATATTATTCTGAAAAAAGGGAAGAATATACAGATATATTAAAAAGTGTTTTAGAATATAACAAATTTACAAAATATGATATAAAATAGAAGCTATGAAGATTTTAGTTTGTGCTTTAGAAACATCTTCAAATATCCATTTAAAAGCTTTAAAAGAGAATTTAAGTGAAGATATTGAATTTGTAGGTATTTTTGATAAAAGTTTAGGTAATCCAACTTATGATATAAGTGATTTAGCAGTTATGGGTTTTGTAGATGCTATAAAAAGATTAAGATTTTTTCTTAAAATCAATAAAGAGATGGCAGAGTTATCTAAAACTGTAGATAAAGTATTACTTATGGACTCTTCTGGTTTTAATCTTCCTCTAGCTAAAAAAATTAAAAAAATTAATCCAAATAAAGAGATAATATATTATATACTTCCTCAAGCTTGGGCTTGGAGAAAAAGAAGAATACCAGTTATTGAAAATAATTGCGATAAACTATGCTCAATTTTACCTTTTGAGAAAGATTTTTATAGTAAAAAAGATAAAATATCTTATGTAGGACACCCTTTATTAGATGAGATAAAAGAGTTTAAAAAAGATATCTCTAACACAAATCAAGTAGCTTTTATGCCAGGAAGTAGAAGTGGTGAGATAAAAAAACTTTTACCTATTTATAAAAGCATAGCTAATATTATAAAAGAGGATGCTATTTTAATTATCCCTTCCCATTTTACACAAGATTATATATCTAAAACTTATGGTGATATATCTATGTTTAAAGTAGAAAATGATACTCAAAAAGTATTAAATAGAGTAGATTTTGCATTTATATGTAGTGGAACTGCTACTTTAGAAGCATCTATTATTGGAACACCATTTGTATTGAGTTATATAGCAAATAAGTTTGACTATTTTATAATTAAAAATTTAATAAAAATAAAATATATAGGTTTAGCAAATATCTTTTTTGAAAAAATGGGTAAAGAACCTATCCATAAAGAGTTTGTACAAAATGATGTTACTATAGATAATTTATTAAATGAGTATCATAATATAAATAAAGAAAAATTTCTTACTAATTCAGAACTTTTAAGAGATTACTTAAAAAATGGTAGTTCACTAAATCTATCTAAGATAATAATAAACATTATATAATATAGTAATATTATATAAGTTATAACTAAGACTTATTTTATGGGAGATTTTTATGTTTAGTAATTTTACAATTAAATTAAAATTGGTATTTTTAACTTTAATATCGGTTTTAGGCTTAGTGATTATGGTGGTTTTTATGAACCAATCTATTAGTTCAATATCGCAATTAGAAAAAGCTGATAAAAAACTCATCGAACTTAGAGCAGATATGAAAAACCTTCGTATAATAGAGAAAAGTTTTTTATTAACTCATAACATAAAGCAAAAACAAAAGTTTAATAACTCTTTAGCTACTCTTAGAAAAAATGGTAAGGAATTATCAAATATTTTAAAATCAAATAATATTGATATCTCAAAATTAAAACAGTTTAGTGAAATTATAAAAGCTTATGAAGTTTGCTTTTTAAAAGTTGTTTCAAAACAACAAATAATAGGTTTAACTAAAAATGATGCACTATATGGAAGTTTACATAAAGAGGCTTTAAATATTCAAAATATTGTAATTGATATAAAATTTTATAAGCTTTTATCATCTGTTTATGAGTTAAGAAAATATGAAAAAGATTTTATGTTAAAACGGGAACAAAAATATATAGATAAAGCTTTAAAAGTGATATCAAGAATTGATAAAAATGTATCTAAAAATAAAAAAGACTTTACAAATGAACAAAAAAGAGATGTTCTTAATAGTCTAAAGAGATATAAAAAATCATTTATAACTTTAACAAATACAGAAAAAGAGTTAGGTTTAAAACCTACTGATGGTCTTAATGGTAAAATGGAAATGACTATAAATAAAACAACAACTATTATTAAAAGTTTAGTTAAAACTTTAAAATATGAAGTTCAAGAGATAAAAGATACAAAAACTACACAAATATCTATTATTAGTTTTATTATTATTATCTTAATATCTATATTAGCTATAATTATAGGTCAAAGTATTTTTAAATCATTAAAATCTTTAGAGATTGCTACAAATGAGTTAAAAAGAACAGGAAAAGCAAGTAATAGAATAGATATCATAAATCAAGATGAGATAGCAGATATATCTAAAAATATAAATGAATATTTAGATGGTATAGAAGATGGTATAAAAGATGATATGAGATTTATTAATGATGTTGAAAATGTTATGAGTAGAGTAGAAAAAGGTTTATTTTCTCAACATATAAAAGTAGATACAAATAACCCAGCATTACTAGAGTTAAAATCAACAATTAATAATGCACTATCTTCATTAAAGTCAAAATTTGAGATATTAAATAAAATTTTAGAAGAGTATAAAAGCTTAAATTATACAAATAAATTAGAATTAGATGATATAGAAAAAGGTGGAGTTTTTGAGTGTTTAATAATTGATATAAATGGATTAC
>JAYELQ010000033.1:0-3295 GCA_034717655.1 Campylobacterota bacterium | reverse complement strand
CACATAAATTACTGTTGCTAAGTCATGTTGTTTTGCTTGTTTCCTTCTATTATCTGAAAGATTATTTTTTAGTATTTGATATAACATATTGCTATCCTTTTTTGCTATATTATAGCATAGACTTATTCAATACTAACTCTTTATATTTATAAGCTAATTTCAATATATCATTACACCATATTTTCTTAACTTTTTTTAATAAATTAGCTTCATCTTTTAAATTTTTGTCATTAAAATGGTAACCCATATATTGCTCCATAGTTACATAATATGTAATAAATAATTTATTTAGATAAAAAGGTTCAAACTTTCTCATACTATTACCTACAATATTTATAAATCTAACTCTTTCATCTCCAAACTTATCATAAGTTTTTATTTTTAATTTATCTAATCTTTTTATCTCATCAATAAGTATATTAACTACATCTAAGCTATTATTTAAATTAGCTCTTTCACTTATATTAAAACTAGAAGATGATATAGAAGTAAGATATTTTAAAGTATCTTTTTTATTATATTTTTTATTTATATTATTTAACTCTACAGATGATATCAAAGTAGGTATTGTACCCCTTAAATATGCTCCATCACAAAGATTATATATATTTAAACTACTATTCTCTTGTAATATTTTTTCTATTATCACACCGTAAGCATAAATAGAAGTTTGCATAATTGAAGTAGTTATAACTTTATCTCTAAAGTTTCCTTTTACACTTAACATAGTATTATTTTTATCATAGTTTTCATTTTCCATAAAAGAGTTCTTTTTTATCTCTTTTGATGATATATCAAATATAGTATTATGAATATGCTCATCAGTATGAGTAGCTCCTGTTTCTTGGTCTAATGCCATATCTGTCCCCAACATATATATCTCTTTTGCACCTAAAATAGATATAATATGTAAAGTTATTTCACCTACAGAATTTCCTGCTACAAAAGAGCTACTTTCTTTAAATCTACTCATAACTTCAATTAATGTTATATTTTTAAATATATCTAATACACTTTGATGTGTAGATATAGCACCTATAAAAGGTATCTTTTTTATATCCTTGTGAGTATTTTTAGGAAATTGATTTAAAATTATATCATCAGGGTCTATAGATATAATTAAATCAGGACTTACCCCACTAGAGATAATAGTTTTTATAGTTGCACCTATTGTTACTATAAAAAATTTATTTTTATTCTCTTTTATCCATTCTATATTGTTTTTTAATGATGGACCAGCTGCTAAAAATAATACTTTTTTATCTTCTAATAATTTATGTTGTTTTGATGTATCTAATATATTATATTTAGATATCCTCTCTAAAGATAAAGTTATAAGATTATCTAATATTTGATAATAAATATAATTAAAAGGGTTTACCCTTAAATATAAAGAGAAAAACTTATCAAAAAAGTTATTTATATTATAGTTTGTACTATAATACTTCATCATATAGTTAGATCTTTGATACTCTTGAGAAAAAGTTATAAGTTTACTATCAAGCTCTATATCATCATCCATAATAGAAAATATTAATTTACTTTTATTTGCTAGTTTTGAATAATCTGTAGTAAATAGAGATAATCTAAATATCTCTAAATTTGATTCATATATAAAATATACTTTTGCATCTATCTTTTTATCAATTTTTTCTATATGGGTACCTAATAAAACTCCCACAAAAATAAATTTATCAATATATTTAAATTGTTTATATTTATATGTTGTTGATTTCTGAAATAGTTTAGTATATTCAAATATATCATTTGCCAATAAATTAGTTACTTTTTCTTGTAGCCTTAAACTATCATCTATCGTTTCTAATTTAGTTCTATTATATAAATTTGGTTCTAATAAATCAATACTATTTATTTTATTAAAATCTACATCTTTTAAACTATTTTTTATAAATAAAGATGCTCTCTTATCATAAATATATTTATCTGTTTTTGTATCAAATATATCAAACTCTTTATCATCTTGAATATATTCTAATTCATATCTAGGGCTATATTGATTTGTTTGTATTAAATCATCTAATACTATTAATCTTTGATAAAGTTTATTATCATAATTTTTAAAAAATTCTAAATTATTTTTAAAATTATTTATAACTATTTTCTCTATATTATCCATTATCTCTCCATTTAAAAGGGGTATCTATTTTCTTTTCTATATTTAATATCTCTTTTCTTGATTTTTTTAAAAATTTCTTTAAACTATTTAAAGATTTATATATGAATAAACTTATTTTTTTATTATCACTATTTATAGATGCATAAGAGTAAATCATACCCATTAAAGTAACTATAGTTCCATTATATAATTGATGTAGATATTTAAATTCATTATTATATTCTATTCTAAATCTTTTATAAAAAATATCACAAAATTTCAAATATTCATATATTGTTATATTTTTATTATTATATTCTTTTATTAGTTTTTCTAATTTTTTAATATTTTTATTGATTTTTTCTTTATTAAGTTTAATATCTTTTTTATATATAGTAAATTGTTGTGATATATTTGTAAGAATTTTCTTTTTATTGATTTTTTCTTTATTAAGTTTAATATCTTTTGGATTTATTACTCTTTTTGTTCCCTCTATTTTAGCTCCATTAGAAAAGTTATATATATTTATATCTTTAGAGCTATCTTTAATTAATAGTTCTATATATTTTCTTGAATTATTATATATCTCTTGAGTATAAATAATATCTCTATCTACACCTTCAATTTCTATTTCATCTTTAAATTCTTTTTCAAAATATTTATGTGATTTATCAAGATATATACTATTTTTACTATGATGATTTTTACTATCTTTATATCCAAAATCGATACCAAATAAACAAATATTTTTAAATCCTAAAGATATAGCTAAACTTAAAGCTCCATTTGTTACAGTTGGATTTGAGTGATTTAATATCTTATATTTAGAATTATTAATAAAATCTGTACCTGTATCTTGTGACTTTAAAAACATAAACTTTTTATTAAATTGGGTAAATAATCTTGGATGAATTGTATTCATACCAATAATAGTAATTTTATCTAAATAATCTTTTGGTAAATCAGATATAGAATCATAAACTGTGATAGTTCTCTCAATCGCTACATAAATATCAGCTACTATATTATAATTATATAAACTATTTATAGCAGTCCCTGAAGCTATAACTATAGCATTATCTCTATATTTTTTAATGATTTTTATATAATTATCTAAAGATGGTCCATTTCCAATAACAAAAACAAATTTATCTTTATCTACTTGAATGCTATTATTTG
>JAYELQ010000032.1:0-3357 GCA_034717655.1 Campylobacterota bacterium | reverse complement strand
TCTATATTTAAACTATTAGAATATATCTTTGCCCATCTTATTTGATTGCTAAAAGAGTTAAAAAATGGGTCATTGAACATTGCACTATTTCTATCCCTTACTATTTTTCCTATATCTGCTTGAATAGAGTTTATAGTTAAATTTCCATCTTTTTGTGGAAAAATAAGATATTTAAATGTTTGAACTATATATTCACCATCGTTATATTGGTCACTATCTTTTATTTTTTTCATCCAAAAATCTGATAGTTCTGGTTTATTTAGATTTAATTTATCTGCTTTGGCATTTAGTTTTTGTTTAAATGCTATATTTAATATTGTACTTTCCCCAACATATAATTTATTTTTATCTGTAGATAACTCTACTATAAAATCATCACCTTTTTTACTTTGTGTTGCTTTTAAAACAGAAACTTTTTTAGCTTTTGTTTTATACTCTTTTCCATCTATCTCTATAGTAAAAGATGGTATTACAACACTTTCTAATGGAGAAAAAGTATATCTTTGAGATATACTTTTTGATATATCTCCATTTATTATAGAAGTAGAACTAGATTTTGATACCCCATCTATACTATAACCATCTATATTTTTGATATTTGGGAACTCTACATCACTTCCACTAGCTTTAATAGTAAAGCTTACTTTATCACCTTTATAAATAGCAGGTCTATCTAATATAACCTCAACACCACTTGCAAATATATTAATAGTAATTAATAGTAATATTATAATTTTACCAAGGTTTTGTTTCATTATCATTTTCCCCTTTTCCTATTGGAAGCATTAAAGTATTTACACCTCTATTATTTAAAGAGTTTTGCCATTTTCTCTCTTCCATATCTGATATTGGCATCTCTTTCACCTCATCTTTTTTATTCTCTTGAGATTTATTCTCTTTAGCTTTTTTAGATTCCTCTTTATCTTTTTGCTCTTTATCTTTTTGCTCTTTATTCTCTTGAGATTCTTTATCATCTTTAGCTTCATCATTAGAGTTAGAATCTTTTTGCTCTTTATTATCTTTGTTAGAGTCTTCTTTATTCTTATCTTTATTTTGATTTTGCTTATCTTTTTGTTTTTTTAATAATTCAAGATTATATTTAGCATCACTATCATCTTTTATCTTCAAAGCCTCTTCATAAGAGTTTATAGCTTCATCTATTTTATTAAGATGAGCATAGCTATTTCCCATATTATATAACTTTTTAAATTGAAGTGATTTATCTTTTATAGATGTATAACTCTCTAAAGCCTCTTCATATTTTTTTTCACGATATAAACTATCTCCTTTGTTAAAAAGAGCTTCATCACTATTAACCATTCCAAAATATTTAGATGATGTTTCATAATCTTTTTTTTCATAAGCTATATTTGCTTTATTGATATAATCAAAATCAAATATTGAGCCAAATCCTAAATTATAAATCGATATAACTAATATTATCTTTTTCATACTTTAGCCCCTTTACTGTTTAATAGTGGTATAGAGAATATAGAGATAAAAAATAACAATAAAGAAAAAATCAAAGGTAACCAAAATATCTCTTTTGAATCTTCAATAGTTGAAGATGATTCATCTTTTGGTTTAAATTTATTCTCTATTGAGTTTATAAGTAACTTTATGTCATCTCTTTTTAAAGAATACTCCATATATCCACCATCTGTTTGTATAGCTAACTCTTTAATATATTTATTTAGTTTAACTACTACAATATCCCCTTTATCATCTTTTAAAATACCATTCTCATCTTCTATTATTCCACCTTTTTGTGTCCCTATATTATATATATAAACAACTATATTATTATTTTTTGCATACTCTATCTCTTTTTGTAAATCTTTATTATCTCCACCATCTGTAAAAAGTAGTACTATTTTCTTTTTCTCATCACCAAACATATCATTTGCTGATTTTAAAGTAGTTATTATACTTGTACCTTTTAAAGTTACATTTTCAAGATTTAAATTTTCACTTAAATATCTTAAACTATGAAAATCTTCAGTCAAAGGTGATATAAGAAATGTTTGAGAACTAAAACCTAATAGTGCTATTTTCATATTTTCTACTAATGGTAACATATCATAAAACTTCATCTTTGCAAATTCAAATCTATTTGGATATATATCATTTGCAAACATAGACTTAGACATATCAATACCAACTATCATATTTATAAAACTAGATTTTACAGTTATCTCCCCATCTTTTATAATAGGTCTTGCTAATGCTATTATCATAAAAACTAAAGATAGTATCAATAAAATAGATTTCACTTTTTTTGATATAGATTTACTTGATACCTTTACTTTAGATATAACCTCTTTTTTAAATATATCATTTAAATCATTTACTCTATTTTTAATAAAATAAAACAGTGGTAAAATAAGTATCAACAACCATAAAAATTCAATATTTTTAAACTCTACCATAACTACTATTCCTTATTTACTAAATAAAAATAAAATAATAAAAATAATATACTAAAAGCTAAACTATATTGAAAGTAATATGTTTTTTTAATATATTTATTTGTTTCTATCTCACTTTTTTCAAGTTGATTTATTGCTTTATATATATTTTGCAACTGCTCTACAGTGTTAGCTGTAAAATATTTTCCATTAGTTTCATTTGATATTCTTTTTAATACATCTGGATTAAAATCACCTATACCTATAGTATATACTTTTATACCATATTTTTTAGCACTTTTTATAGCAACTTCAAGTGGAATTGTATCTGTATTATCAACTCCATCAGTTAAAATAATAGCTATTTTCTCTTTAGAATTTGAAGTTTTAAAGATGTTAGAGCCTAAAAATAAAGCTTCATAAAGTGCCGTTTGTCTTCTACCTGCAACACCAACTTCAAGCCTACTTAATAATCTTTTGATACTATTCTTATCATAAGTTAAAGGAACTGCAACATAAGCAAAATCAGCAAATATACTAAGAGCTAATTTATCTTGTTTTCTTTCATCTATAAATTGAGTTACAATATCTTTTAAAATATCAAATTTATTTGCTTCAGACATAGAACCACTAGCATCTAAAATCAAAGATATTTCATAACCTTTATCATTTTGAACAACTATATCATCTTCAACTACAGGACTAGCTATAGTAAAAACCAATGTAAAAAATGTTAAAAATTTAACTATATTTAATAAATATCTATTTTTACTACTTGCTTTTTGAAGAAGTTTCATATTTGGAAAATATATAGCGATACTTTTTTGTTTACAATATCTTAAACATATAAAATATGATATTAGTAATAAAAAAACATATATATATTCAAATGTAAAATTATTTATCATTTTTTTACCCTTTTTATAAACTCTTCCATACTATTTTTTAT
>JAYELQ010000031.1:2851-16116 GCA_034717655.1 Campylobacterota bacterium | reverse complement strand
GGTAGAGGTAAAGTTATGATTATTGGTGGAGCTATTGCTAACTTTACTGATGTTGCAAAAACTTTTACAGGTATTATCCAAGCATTTGAAGTATATGCAGATAAAATGAAAGCTGTTGATTTAAAAATCTATGTTAGAAGAGGTGGACCAAACTATGAAAAAGGTTTAAAAGACATCAAAGAAGCTGCAGATAGATTAGGTCTTTATATAGAAGTTTATGGACCAGAAACACATGTTACAGACATTGTTAGAATGGCATTAGAGAAGTAAGGGATAAATATGACACAATTATATACAAAATCAACTCAAGCGATTTTTTGGAATAACAATAAAACTGCTATCCAAAGAATGTTAGATTATGACTACACAATCAAAAGAGAAACTCCTTCAGTTGCAGCTATAGTAGCTCCAACTTCTGGGAATAAATTTGAGAAGTTCTTTTATGGACCAGATGAAGTTATGATTCCAATTTTTAAAAACACAGCTGATGCAAAAGCTGCTCAACCTCAAGCTGATGTACTTTTAAACTTTGCATCTTTTAGAACTGCTTATGAAGTTACTATGGAAGCTCTTGAAATTGGTGGTTTCTCATCTATGATGATTACAGCTGAAGGTATTCCTGAAAGACTAGCTAGAAAAATGAACCAAACTGCAAGAGAAAAAAATGTAGTTGTTATAGGACCTGCTACTGTTGGTGCTATCACTCCAGGTGCATTTAAAGTTGCAAATATTGGTGGTACTATTAGTAATATTGTAAACTCTAAACTTCATAGAGCTGGTTCTTGTGGATTAGTTACAAGAAGTGGAGGATTATTTAATGAGCTTTCAAATATCATCTCTATAAATGCTGATGGTATTGCTGAGGGTGTTGCTATTGGTGGAGATAGATTTGTTGGGTCTGTATTTATTGATAACTTACTTAGAATGCAAGATAATCCAGAAGTTAAATATCTATTACTTTTAGGTGAAGTTGGTGGAACTGAAGAGTATAAAGTAATCGAAGCTATAAAAGATGGTAGAATTACTAAGCCAGTTATTGCATGGTGTATTGGTACAATTGCTAAATATTATGATAGTGGTGTTCAATTTGGTCATGCAGGAGCTAGTGCAAATGCAGAAGCTGAAACAGCAGAATCTAAAAATAAAGCTATGGCAGAAGCTGGTATCCACGTACCTGCTACATTTAATGACCTACCTGCTACAATTAAAGAGGTTTTTGAATCATTAAATCTTCCAGCTATCCCTGAACCAGATATGAATGTATGTCCAACTGTAAGAAGAAGTAAAGAGTTTATCTGTACTATCTCTGATGATAGAGGTGATGAAGCTACTTATGCAGGTTTCCCTATCTCTTCTGTGGCTACTCCTGATACAGGTAAAGGTATTGGTGATGTTGTATCATTATTATGGTTTAAAAAACAATATCCAAAATGGGCTACAGATTTTATTGAAACTGTAATTAAAACTGTTGCAGACCACGGTCCTGCTGTAAGTGGAGCTCATAATGCAAAAGTAACTACAAGAGCTGGCAAATCTGTTGTTGAATCACTTGTAACTGGTTTATTAACAATTGGTCCAAGATTTGGGGGAGCGATTGATGGTGCTGCTGAACACTTTAAATATGCTGATGATAATGGATTAAATCCAAAAGAGTTCTTAGGTCATATGAAAAAGCAAGGTATACCAATTCCAGGTATTGGACATAGAATCAAGTCACTTAAAAACCCTGATTTAAGAGTTACAGGACTTATGAACTATGCAGCTGAACATTTCCCAGCAACTCCACTTTTAGATTATGCTAAGACTGTTGAAGCTCTTACTACATCTAAAAAAGAGAATTTAATTCTTAATGTTGATGGTACTATTGGTATTTTAATGGTTGATATGTGGAGAGCATTAGGATATTCTGAAGAGGAGATTAATGAATTTATATCTTCTGGTACTTTAAATGCATTCTTTATTGTTGGTAGAAGTATAGGATTTATTGGTCATATTCTTGATGAGAAAAGACTTGCTATGCCTATGTATAGACATCCAATGGATGATATTTTATATCAAGTTGATAAAGCTGAAGAGATTTAGTCAATTATATAACTATAATTATTATAATATAAAAAATAGAGCCACCTTTTAATAAGGTGGCTTTTTTTATTAGATAAAAAAATCTAATTAAACACTTTAAACATAATAAATAGATTTTTGTAACCAAATGGTAACCATCTTTAAATAGAATTGTCCAATTTTACAATTAAAGGAATAGATGGTGGAAAAATTTTTTCAGAAACTTTCTCTTAGTAGTGCTTCATTGGTATTTTTAATACTAGTAGGTATCTTTATAACACTTTTTAATGCTTCAAAACCTGCTATTGATGAGTTTGGTTTCAATTTTATAACTGATTCAACTTGGAATAAAGAGGTAACCATAGAGCTACCTTCTAAACAAAATGAATCAGAAGAAACTTTATTAGAAGAAGATACGTTTTTAGATGATGAAGAACTTTTAATGGATGAAGAAGATGATCTTTTAAGTGATGAGGGTGAAAGTGGTGATGAAAATAGTATAACAAAAACTATTTTTGGTGGTTGGGTACCTATTGTTGGTACTATACTTTCTACTTTGATAGCTTTAGCATTTGCTTTACCTATTGCTATGGGTATTGCCGTATTTTTAGCTGAAATAGCACCAAAAAATATATCAAATGTTGTTGGTATTGCTATTGAACTTCTTGCAGCTATCCCTAGTATTATATTTGGTATGTGGGGATTATATTATTTTGCACCAATTATAGCAGATGTTGTTGGTGGATATCAAGTTTCACTTTTAACTGCTGGTTTAGTTCTTGGGGTTATGATACTTCCATTTATGGCAGCAATTACAAGAGATAGTATGAATACAACACCAGATGTTTTAAAAGAGTCTGCATATGCTTTGGGAGCAACAAAGTTTGAGGTGATAAAAGATGTTATTTTTCCATATTCAAAAGTTGGTATTATAGGTTCTATTATTTTAGCTCTTGGTAGAGCATTGGGTGAGACTATGGCAGTTGCTTTTCTTATTGGTTCTATATTCTCTTTACCTGAAGCTATCAATGACCCTACAGTTTCAATACCAGTTGCTATGGCAAATAACTTTGGAGAAGCTAGTGGGCTTGGTGAGAGTGCTTTATTTTATCTAGCTTTAATATTATTTATTATGAGTTTCCTTGTGATTGGTATAGCTAAGTTTTTATTTTTAAAAAAGGGAGTTAAATAATGAGATTACTTATAAATAAAATTGTTTTAGGGCTTTCAATATTTTCAGCACTTTTAGGACTTGCTTTTTTAGGGTGGATACTTGCTACTTTATTTTTTAAAGGGATAAGTTCATTTCATTTTAATCTATTTTTAAATGATTTAATAGATGGTGGTTTAAGAAATCTTATAATTGGTCAATTTATAATGGCAGCAATAGCAGGTATTATAGGTATACCTCTTGGTATGATGGCAGGAGTTTATCTACAAGAGTATGGAAGAGGAAAACTTGCATCTATCATTAGAGATTTAAGTGATATTATGATGTCAGCTCCATCTATTGTAATTGGTGCTTTTGTGTATGCTGTAGTTGTAATACCTAGTGGTGGAACTAGTGGGTTTGCAGGGGCTATTGCCTTAGCTATTATGATGATACCTATTATTATAAATACAACTGATAGTATGCTTTCTCTTGTTTCTAAAGAGTTAAGAGAAGCTGGTATGGCTCTTGGTGCTTCTAAATATAGAGTTATTTTAGATATTGTTTTAAAAGCTGCAAAAGTTGGTATTATGACAGGTATTTTATTAGCATTTGCAAGAATTATAGGGGAAACAGCTCCACTTTTATTTACAAGTGAAACTAGTAACTATTTTAGTCTTGATTTAACTCAAGCTTTCCCATCTTTGACTGTAAGTATATATGACCTTGCAAATGAACCAGTTGAAGCAAGTCGTGATTTAGCATGGGCTGCTTCATTTATACTTACTGTTTTAGTTCTTGCTATTAATTTAATAGGAAGATTTATTACACGAAATAAACACAAATAATTAAGGAATAGATAATATGTCAAATATAATGAATATAAAAGATTTTTCATTTACTTATGCAAGTGCCTCTGAGCCATCTTTGAAAAATATAAATATGCCTATTGAGAAAAATAAGATAACAGCTTTAATAGGACCATCTGGTTGTGGGAAATCTACACTTTTAAGAGCTATGAATAGAATACACGACCTATATCCAAACAATAAATATGATGGAAAAATAGAGTTACAAAATAGTGATAAAGGGTATAATAATATCTTAGATATCAAAAAAGAGAATGAGTTTATACAATTAAGACAAAATATAGGGATGATATTTCAAAAACCAACACCATTTCCTATGAGTATATTTGATAATGTAGCTTACGGATTAAGAATTGCAGGTATAAAAGATAAAAAAGTATTGGAAGAGAAAGTTGAAGAAGCTTTAAAAGGTAGTGTTTTATGGAAAGAGGTAAAAGATAGATTAAATGAGTCTGCTATGGGTTTAAGTGGTGGACAGCAACAAAGACTTTGTATAGCAAGAGCAGTTGCTGTAAAACCAAATGTATTATTATTTGATGAACCAACTTCAGCTCTTGACCCTATATCTACAGGAGCTATTGAGGAGCTTATTGTTGAACTTAAAAAAGATATAACTATAACTATCGTTACACACAATATGCAACAAGCAAGTAGAATAAGTGACTATACAGCTTTTATGTACCTTGGGGATTTAATAGAGTTTGATAAAACAGAAAATATCTTTTTAAACCCAAAAGAGAAACAAACAGAAGATTATATCACAGGTAGATTTGGTTAATAATAAAGGAAATAATATATGTTATATGAAAATGATTTAAACGATATAAAAGTAAAAATTACAAATATAGGTGAAAGTTTAGTTCTTTCAAATGATTTAATTCTTGAGGCATTATCAGATTGCAATCACGATAAATTTAAAAAAGCTAAAGAGAATTTGAATAATATTGGGAATAAAATAACTGATATAGATAATGAAATTATAAAAGTTTTAGCTCTATATTCTCCAGAAGCAAAAGATTTAAGACAAGCAGTATCATATCTAAAAATAACAAATGAACTTTTAAGAGCTTCTACAAATACAAGAAGTTTTATAAAAGGTTTTACAGATGTATGTAGTGATGTTGATATAAATATCATAAGTGAATATGCAATCCCTATGCAAAAATCAACTTCAAAAGCTATACGATATGCTATAAATATGTTAAATATAGAGTGTAAAGATGAGATACAAGATACATATAATGATGTTTTAATAGAGGAGAGCAAAACTGATGATTTATATGAGATGGTTCAAAAAAGCTTATTTGTTTTAGCTAATGAATCTGATGATTTTGAAAAGTTTTATAATATGCTAAAAGCTTTAAGAAAGAGTGAAAAGATAGCAGATAGAGCAACAAGTATAGCAAACCTTTTACTATACATCAAAATTGGTGGTAGTTTACATCAAAGTTAATATAAAGTATAATTAAAAATGAATTTAAATAATAGAGAAACAACAATCTTAATAGTAGAAGATGAAGAAGATTTACTAGATTTAATTGAATATACACTTTCAAAAGATGGATATGAAACTATAGGGTGTTTAGATACTACAAATGTAAAATCTATCTTAAATGAGGAAAAAATTGACCTTATTTTAATGGATAGAAACTTACCAAGTTTAGAGGGTAGTGTTTTTATCCAAAAGATTAGAGATGGTGGATATAACCAACCTGTTATTTATGTAAGTGCAAAAGATAGTAGTGATGATATACTTGAAGGGTTTAATAGAGGTGCTGATGATTATATAACAAAACCTTTTAATATTGAAGAACTTAAAGCTAGAGTAAAAGCTGTAATTAAAAGAAGCAGTAGAAGTGCAGATATTTTAAAATATAAAGATATTATTTATAATTCCCAAAATAAAAAAGTTTTTATAGATAATAAATATATAAAACTTACCCATCTTGAACACGATTTATTATTGGAGTTTTTAAAAAATAAAGATATTTTATTAAGTAGAGAAACTCTACTTACAAATGTATGGCCAGATGGTTTAAATAAAAAATTAAAAACTGTAAATGTAGCTATAAAGAGATTAAAAGAGAAAATTGACCCTATCGGTGAAAAATTATATATAAAATCAGTTCGTGGAGAGGGATATATTTTATCTTGAAAATACATCAAATATATCTAAGAAAGTTTATAGTTTTATTTGCAGTTTTATTTTTAACTCTTGGTTTGATTATATATTATTGGGTAAAAGATTTTTATATTTCACAAACAACAACATCACTTCTACATAATATAGAATTAGTATCATACGATATAGATAATCTAAACCATATAAACAATATAGCATCTAGAATTAAAAAAGATTTAAATATAAGACTTACTGTTATAGATGAAGATGGCTTAGTAGTAAGTGAATCACACGAAAATAAAAAAAATATGGATAACCATAAATATAGGGAAGAGATACTAGAAGCAAATTCAAAAGAGTATGGGAGTATAATTAGATATTCAACAACAATAAAAAAAGATTTGATATATGTGGTAAAAAAATATAAAAAATCGCAAACTTATTATATACGAATGGCAAGAGAGATAGAAACTATAAATGATAAGATATCATCATTAGTTATTAAAACTATAATGGTTTTAACTATATTTTTTGGATTTTTATTTTTTATAACATATAAAATAAGTATCCAAATTCAAGATGAAACAAATA
Organism: Campylobacterota bacterium; assembly: GCA_034717655.1. GTDB lineage: Bacteria > Campylobacterota > Campylobacteria > Campylobacterales > Arcobacteraceae > JAIOSF01. The sequence goes on along the minus strand of JAYELQ010000031.1, from coordinate 9,323 downwards.
AAGTGTTAAGCTTTTTATTAAACTTAACAAAAAAAAGAAAAAATTCATATATAAATTCAGAGTTCTCAAAAGAGTTTTCTCAAATAACTCAACTTCTTAGTAAAGTATCTGTAATATTAACAAAAAAAGATAAGCAAAAAGCAAAATATACAGCAAAACTAAAACAATCAAATCAACAAAAAGATGATATTATATCAGCTATATCACACGAATTTAAAAACCCAATATCTATAATCAATGGATATACCCAAACACTATTAGAAGATACAAATATAAATAAACAAATACAAAATAAATTTTTAAAAAAGATATATAAAAGTGGAGTAAGATTAAGTGAATTAATAGACACTTTAAGATTATCTATTAAACTTGATGAGGGGAAACAACCTTTACAATATAAAGAGATAGATATGCCAAAGTTTTTAAATGAAAATATTGAAACTCTAAAATTAAATTATAAAAATAGAGATATAAGTTTAGAGATAAAAGAGAATATTAAACTAAAAGCAGATGAAACACTTTTAAGTATAGCAGTATCAAATCTAATAGAGAATGCTTTAAAATACTCAGAAGGTGAAGTGGAAGTTATTTTAGATAAAAGTTCGATATCAATTATAGATAAAGGGATAGGGATATCTTCAGAAGATATAGAGAAAATCACAAATAAGTTTTATAGAGTATCATCAAATGGATGGAATAACTCATTAGGACTTGGACTATCAATTGTATTAAATATTATAAATATACACAGTTTTAAATTAGATATAAAAAGTAAAGAGAATGAAGGCTCAACTTTTAGTATAAATATTTAAGCTATCCTATTCTCTACCTTTACAAATTTTCACCCATTTAATAATAAAAATATATTAATTGATGTAGAATATATAGTAATAAAAATTTATATTATTATAAAGGATATATTATGGAACATAGTGTTGGTTTGTTGGTTTTGGTTTTTGTAATCTCTGCACTTATTATAGGTGCTATGACAATGGTATTAGCAAAAAAAGTTAAGCTTCCCTATACTATAGCTTTATTGATTATAGGTTTAGGATTAGGTGGAATTGAAAGGACAGGTTTTTTTGTAGATAATCTTCCTATTATCTCTGATACTATAAATCTACTCTCACATATAGACCCCCATTTGATACTTTTTGTATTTTTACCCACTTTGATTTTTGAATCTGCTTTTGCTTTAGAGGTTCACCTTTTTAAAAGAATGTTTTCCCAAATAGCTATATTAGCAGTTCCAGGATTAATATTATCTACTGTTTTAACAGCCGTTTTGGTTAAATTTTTATTTCCGTGGGATTGGGGTTGGCCATTGGCTTTTATGTTTGGTGCATTGATAAGTGCTACAGACCCTGTTGCTGTTGTTGCTCTTTTAAAAGAGGTTAGTTCAAGAAAGAGATTAGAAACTTTAATTGAGGGTGAGTCTTTATTAAATGATGGTACTGCTATTGTTATATTTACACTATTTTATACAATGATATTAGCTACAACTGCCACATCTTTTAGTTTGCCTAGTGTTATTGGTGATTTTACTTTTGTTGTTATGCTTGGATTATCTATAGGTGTTATTTTTGGATATTTAGCAATCTTATTTATATCTAAAGTATTTAATAACCCTTTAGTTGAGATATCATTATCAGTTGGTGTTGCTTATTTGGTATTTTTTATAGCAGAACATATGTTTCATGTTTCAGGTGTAGTTGCCTTGGTTGCTTTAGCATTGATGTTTGCAAGTGTAGGTAGAACAAAAATATCTCCAGAAGTTGAAGGCTTTTTGCACCATTTTTGGGAGATGATGGCTCATGTTGCAAATACACTAATATTTTTATTAGTTGGGGTGTTAATCGCAACTAGAATTAAACTTGATGAACCAGATTATTGGATGGCATTAGGTATTTTATATGTGGGTATTATAGTTATTAGAGCTATTAGTGTTACTGCTTTTGTACCTTTATTAAAAAGGATAGGGACAGGTTTTACAAAAGAGAAAGCTATTGTTCTTGTATGGGGTGGTTTAAGGGGTGCTGTATCTTTAGCTTTAGCCTTAACAGTAGCCCATAGTGATGCAATCCCAAAAGAGATAGGTGACCAAATACTATTTTTAACTGCTGGTATTGTTGTATTAACTATTTTAATAAATGGTTTAACTATGGAAAAACTTTTATCTATTTTAAATTTAGATACTCTCCCACCTGCAAAAGAGGCTACAGTTCAAAAAGCTAGAGCAAAAGTATATAAAGATATACAAGGTTATTTACTTCAACAATTAAATAAACATAGCGAATATTTAGATGATGATAGCAATGATATTAGCAATGAAGATTTATCTGTAGCATTTAGAAGAAGGTTACTAGAGAGTGAAAGAAAATTTTATTGGATTGAGTTTAAAAAAGGTTCTTTAGGAGGTGTAGCAACAAATCAATTATCTAAAGCAATTGAACAATCACTTGATGAAAACCCAACAATAACTCCACGACCATCACTAGAAAAGCTATGGCATATTCCAGATTATCTACATAAATTGGAAAATATACCTTTAGTTCATAATATAGCTTTAAAATTATCATTTGAAAGACTTGCTATTGGTTATGAAGTTGCTCGTGGTTTTATAGATGCACAAGATGAAGTGTTATCACATATTGATACTCTTGCCCCATCAAAAGATGAGAAAGAGGCTGTAACAAAAGAGGTATTATTAAATAAACAGATAGCTTTTAGATATATGGCAAATATGAATAGTGTATTTCCAGAAGTTGTATATTCTATCCAAACAGGTACAGCAAATAGATTGATATTAAATAGAGAAAGAACTGTAATTGAAAAACTATTAAAAAATGGAATTTTAGATAAACCAGAAGCTAGTAGAATGATTGATGATGTTGAATCTCGTATGTTTGATTTATTGAAAATGCCAATAAAAATAACACCTCCAGATTTTGATAGCTTAATAGAGAATAATACTATATCTAATGGGATTAAAAAAGAGACAATAGATAAATTAATTAAACTATTTGAGCATAAAATATATAGTGAAGATGAGATTATTTTAAAACAAAATAATCACGGATTTGGTTTAATAATAGTTGCAAGAGGTAGTGTAAGTGTTATAGATGAAACTACAAATAATATTGAAAATATATTAGGGAGGGGTAGGTTCTGTTTTGGGTATCCCATCAATAATAAGTGGGGTAAATGATAAAACTATTAAATCATCTATGCCTGTTGTAGATATTATATTTATCAAAACAGCAAGTTTAAAAAAAGTTATGGCTGAAGACCCTGAACTTATGAAAAATATTATGAAATATGGTTCATAATATTTTTTTAAAATAATTAATATAGGATAAGTAAAATTAAAAAATCTTTTTCACTATTGGAACTTATTTTTACAATTATACTTATCTCTATTATTATAATACTCTCAACACCCAAAAACAATCTATCAAAGCTAAATCTAGCAAGAGATAAAATATTAATCAATTTAAGCTATACAAGATATATCGCGCATATAGATGATAAGTTTGATATAGAAGATAATGAGTGGGATAAAAAAAGATGGACTCTAAAGTTTCAAAACTGCTCATCTAGTGTTGGAGGTTTGTATTATGTTATATATAGTGATAAATCAGGTGGAACTGCTCATTTTAAAAAAGAGGATTGTTTAAAAGAGCCATTAACAAATAAATATCTCTATTCAAATTCTGATTGTGTTGCAAGTGATGATGAGAGTAAATATATCCTTTTAACAAAAGAGTATGGGATAGATAAAGTAGAAGTTAGTTGTAATACTACTACTTCTATAGGTCAAATAAGTTTTGGATATGATGGGAAAATATATTCTCAATTAGGTAAAGATATAAAAGAGATATTAGAGCCTTGTGAAATAAAATTTTATGATAATAATAGTAGTGTATCTATTAAAATATATCCAAAAACAGGCTTTATTGAGAAATTATAATTTTAAACTTATATTAGATATAATATCTTTTAACTTAAAATATAGAAAAAGGGTACTTATATGACTCCAGAAGAACTAAACGAAGCAAGAACAAATCCAGATTTTATTAAATATATAAATGAAAAAGAGAAAGAAGCATTTGACAATCAAAATATATCAGAATTATATTCAATACTTGATACACTACTTATATTAGATTTAAGTGATGAAAATCGTATAAATAAAGTATATGAAGAGATTTTAACAATAGCATTTGAAGCGATTCAAGATAGAATAAAAGAGAAAGAGAAACTATCTATAGATACTGAAGATATATATTTTATAAGAAGTTTTTATGAACATGCTATTGAGAAATGGAGCGTTCAAGACTATAAAGGTGCAAAAGAGCTATTTTTTATCTTAACAAGAATAGTAGAAGATAATATATTAGTAGATGCTTTTAATATACACCTTATAAACACTAGTCAAAATATAGATATGGATGATTTTTATGAAAAAGTAGATATGGAAAGTGAACCTACTAAAGAGCAATATGGATATTTTATATCAAATTTTAATTTTGATACAAAAGAGTACCTTGATAGTAATATCTCTATAATTACTAAAGAATATGAAAACCTAAAGAATCTTCTAAATTAATGAAAGTACATTTCGTTGGTATTGGAGGTATTGGTTTATCTGCGTTAGCTAGATTTATGAAGTATAAAGGTGATATTGTAAGTGGTTCAGATATCAAAGATACACCTATTACTCAAAAACTAAAAGATGAAAATATAAAAGTAGATATTCCTCAATCAAAAAATAATATAAGAAATCAAGACTTAATTATATATAGTGCAGCTGTATTAGATAATAATCCAGAGATAATAGAAGCTAGAAATCAAGAGTTAAAAATATTAACTAGAAAAGAAGCTTTAAGTACTATTATGAAAGATACTAAAAACTATTGTGTTTGTGCAGCTCACGGCAAAAGTACAACTACAGCTATACTAAGTTCTGTTTTGCAAAGTTCTGCTATTATTGGGGCTATTAGTAAAGAGTTTAATTCTAATTTTAGATATATATCAAATACTTTAGCATTTGAAGCAGATGAATCTGATGAAAGCTTTATCTTTTCAAACCCTTATTGCTCTATTGTATTAAATACAGAACCTGAACATATGGAGTATTATAACTATGATAAAGTTAGATTTTATAATGCCTATAAAAAATTTTTGGACATTGCAAAAGTAAAAGTTATAAATGCAGAAGATGATTACTTAAAAGATTATAAAGGTGATGCTATTAGATTATATCCATCAAAAGATATAAAAGATATAGAATATATATTAGAAGATGATGAACCTTACACTAAATTTACCTTAAAAGATATAGGTGAGTTTAAAGTTTGGGGGTTTGGTAACCATATAGCTTTGAATACAGCTAGTGTTATATTAGCTACTCTTCCCATTTTAAATATAGAAGATATTAGAAAAAACCTTTTAGATTATAAAGGTATAAAAAAAAGATTTGATATTTTACAAAAAAAAGATGATTTTATATTAATAGATGACTATGCACATCACCCAACAGAGATAAAAGTAACTATAGAATCTGTAAAGCTTTATCAAAAATATAAAAAAGTAGATAATATTATAGTTATATGGCAACCACATAAATATAGTAGAACCATAGATAACTTAGAAGCTTTTAAAAGTTGTTTTATGGGGTGTGATGAGTTAATTATATTGCCTGTTTGGAGTGTAGCTGAAGAGATAAAAGATATAGACTTTAAAAAAGAGTTTTCATCTTACAATATAACATTTTGTGATAAAGTAGATACAACAGATGCAAATATAGAGTTAATAAAAGATAATAATATTATAAAAACTATCAATAAAGGTATTGTTGTAGGTGTTGGTGCTGGTGATATAACATATCAATTAAGATATAAATAAAAGGGTAGAATATGAAAGTAGAACTATTACAAAATACAGATTTAAATATTTGTGCAACAGCGATAAGAACTTGTTGGCAAAGTTTTGATAAAAGTGATAATGGTGGAGAGAAAGATAGAGATTTAATAGATAGGGTTGGAAATAAGTTTAAGCATTCTAGTACTTTGGAGCATTTATCATATACGTATTATATAAGTGGTGTTAGTAGGGCTTTACTCCAGGAATTGAGCCGGCATCGTTTGGCTAGTCCTAGTGTAAAAAGTACGAGATATACTCTAAAAGAGTTAAAAGATGAGGAGTCATTTACAGATGACTTATCTATGAAAGAGCTAAAAGATAGATATACAAATAAAGATGAGGTGTATCAAAATAAACATATGGTAAGAGCTTCAAAATATTTGGTTTGGACAGATGAATTAAGTGTTGATTTTGCTTCTGTTGTTGCTTTGGAAAATTTAAGATTAATACTACTTGATGGTGTATCTAATGATAGAGCGAAGTTTTGTTTACCTGAAAGCTATAAAACTGAACTTACTTGGACTATTAATGCTAGAAGTTTACAGAA
>JAYELQ010000031.1:0-2751 GCA_034717655.1 Campylobacterota bacterium | reverse complement strand
TTTTTAGAAAAACTTATAAATAAACATTCTGACAAAATCAATAACTATACAGAACTTGAACTTATTAGTAAATTTATAGCTCCTATTTTAAATATGATTGATTTTGAATTAGATGGTAAAGCTATTAGAGATTTTTATGAAGCATCTTTAAAAGTAGAAAGTTGTAATGTATCTTTTAATGGAAGATGTGATTTTGTTGTAGCAAGTGGCTATGACTTACCTGTAAAACCTTATTTTTTTATACAAGAGTTTAAACAAGCTTCTGGAAACTTACCTGAAAATCAACTTTTAGCAGAGATGTTATCTGCTATTATTTTAAATAATAGTAATTATATCAAAGGTGCTTATATTATGGGAACTATTTGGAATTTTACAATTTTAGAAAAAAAAGATGATAAATATATCTATTATACTTCTAAAAGTTTAGATTCTTTAGATATTGATGATTTAAAACAGATTTATAAGAATCTACAAATAGTTAAGCGAGAGATAAACGAAAGTAATTAGTTTTGAGATAGATAGTTAAACTATCTTTAATTTTAAAATAGTCATAATATTCCCACATAAAATAAGGAGTTAAATTATTATGAATTATTTTGAATTAAGAATATCTTTCTATCTAAAGAAAGATATTGATTTTATAGATAATTTTGAAATATTATCAAAATATATAAGTTTTACAATATGTGATATATCCAATAATAAAGATTTTCATACAAGTAATAAGTTTAAACATTACTCTTTTGGTGGGTTTTATCCTGTTGAAAAAGATAAAGTTTATAAAAAAGGTAAAATATACACAGTATCCGTTAGGGGATTAGATGAAAAGTTTATTACAACTTTATCTAATGATTTAAGAAAAAATATAAATAATAGCTATATTCAAGCTATCAATATAGGTATCAAAAAATATAAACAAAAATTTATAACAGAACTTTATAGTTTAACTCCAGTAATAGTTTCCGTTAGTCAAGGTCAAAAAAATAAACCTATATATTGGACTATGCAAAAAGATGGAGATATCCTAAAACTACAAAATCAATTACAACAAAATTTACTTAATAAATATAAAGCTTTTTATAATGAAGAGCTAAAACCTACACAAAATTTTATACAACTACTGGAAATAAAAAATAAAACACCACAAAACATACAACTTACAAATAAAAATAATAAATCATATAGACTCTTTGGAAATAAATTAAGTATAATTCCTGACGAAGATGAGATATCTCAAAAATTGGCTTTTATAGCTATGAGTTGTGGACTAGGTGAGAAGAATAGCTTTGGTGGTGGGTTTTGTTTGGGTAGGGGCTTAATATGATTTATGATATTTTAGAAGTATTTCAAAAAAAGTATGAAAAGAATGGAGATAAACTTATACTTGATAATTATACTCTAAAAGATGGACTTTATGTAAAAATAAATAAAGATAATTCTATTGAATATTATATGTCTGAAACTATAAAAAAAGAAAAAGTATTTAAAACTATAGATGGAACAAATGCTAAAAATGATGTAGATTGGTTTAAAAGTAGAGATTACTATAGTGAATGGCTAAATGCAAATAAGATGTTTTATGATAAAAAGATACATAATGTTAATTATTTATCATTATTTGTTAAAATTGATAGTTTTATAAGTAGTGATACTAAAAAGCTTATTGGTAAAGATGCATTTAAATATCATTATAAAGCTTTATGTGATTATAAAAAATTTACAAAACCAAAAGAGAAAGATATATTAAAGAATTATAGTAAATATTTATCAAATAGAGGTCGCAAAAAAGATTTAATTAAAAAATATAAATTTATAAAATCAAATATTTTAAATATTGTAGAAGTTGCAAAAGAACAAAATGTTACAAACTATATTAAAATATTTTTTGATGAAGATATTGAAGTTTATAAAAAAGAGAGTGAGATATATTATAGTATTAAAATATTTAATGATATAGGACATAGTAAAAAAACAGAAGATTTAATTTATGGTTTAAGTGATTCTAATATGGGTTTAAATTCTAAAAAACCATATCTTGGACAAAAAACAAGAAAAGTAGAAGCACCATTTATACTATTAGATTCTAATGCTTTATTGATAAAGAAATTTTTTGATTGGTTAAAGTTTCAACAACTTATAAATAAAAATCCACTTGTTGAAGAGTTGTTTATAGATAGAAACTTCAAAGAGAAAGATTTAGTTATAGACTTTGACTATCTTCCTATTAAAATAGAAAAATTAACTAATAAAATAGAAGTTATAAATTATTTAAAAGCTTATGATTATAAAAGTAAAAATTTTATAGAAGATTATATAATAGAAGAACTTTTTATACTTGAAGATAAAATTGATGAGATTTTTTACAATAAACAGTTAAAACATAATTATTTTAATGATATAAAAGTATCTCAATATATATCTAAAAACCTTCAAACACTACTTTATGAAACAAAATTTTCTATGATAAATTACTTTAAAAAATATGATAGTAGAGGATTTTATCAAGTAATTAAAAAGTATGGAAGTGATTTTATAGTAGAACATTTAAGACAAAATAGAGAGTTAAAAGCAAAAGAGAGTTTAAATCTAAAACTATCCTTATTAAAACACAAAGGGGAAAATATAATAGGTAAATCCGACCAAATTTAAAAATACCATTTATAGCACCTTTATTTACGGTATTATAGATTTCGTAAAAAGTAAAATATTAAAATTTTAGTTTATTTTAAGATAAAAGCCACTTTTTTATTG
>JAYELQ010000030.1:0-3412 GCA_034717655.1 Campylobacterota bacterium | reverse complement strand
CTAAATGAATATGATAGCAATTTAAGTTTCAAAGAGAATATTAAGAAAAAGATACTTAATAAAAATAGTTATTTATATAGTGAGGGTAATTTCTTATTAAAAGATGAGATAAATGATAGTTCTAGCTATTTCTCTATTTTAGAGTCTATATCAAAAGGAAATCAGAAAATAGGTTATATCGCTTCATCTTTAGAGGTGAGTTCTTCTTATTTGAGTAAGTATATGTTAAAACTACAAGAGTTAGATATTGTAATAAAAGAGATACCTATAACTGAAAAAAACCCACTAAAAAGTAAGATGGGATTATATAAAATAAAAGATAAGTTTTTAAATTTTTGGTTTTATTATGTGTATAAAAACTATAACTATTTGGAGATAGAGCAAACAAAATCTGTATTAGATGAGATAGAATTAAATTTTAATGATAGATTTGTTGCTTTTGCTTTTGAAGATTTTATATTGGAAGATATGATAGAACAACCACTTAAATATCTTAATTTTATCCCTAATAAAATTGGAAGGTATTGGAATAATAAACAAGAGATAGATATAGTTGCTTTTGATGATGAAAATATTGTTTTTTGTGAGTGTAAATGGCAAAATAGTGTAGATAAAGAAAAAGTAAAACATCAACTTATAGAAAAAGCAAAAGGTTTAAATGATGGTAAAAATAGTAGCTATATCGTAGTAACTAAAGAAGATTATTTAAAATAATAAGTGAAACTTTAAGTTTAAATAGTGTATAGTTTTTTATCTTTATAAACAACAATAAATAGAATATAGGAGAAAAAAAGATGGAACAGAGTCAAAAAGTAAAAGAGTTTTTAGAAAAAGTAGAAAAACAAAAAGAGGCTATAGATATAGTTATAAATAGTGATGAAAAGAGTTTGATATTTACTAGTGATAGAAGGTACAAATTAGATGAATTGCAAAAACATATAAATCCTATTTACGAAAAACTTAAAAAGAATGAGTTTGAGATAGCAGTTGTAGGGCAAGAAGATACTGGTAAGAGTTCACTTTTAAATGCACTTATTAAAACAGATATCTTTCCATCTGCTAGTGGTACAACTACATACACTTCAACTAAACTTATGTATGGTGAAAAAGATAGAGTAGAGATTATTTTTTATAGTGAAAGTGAATTTAAAGAAAATTTAAATAATAGATTAAAATCTATTGGTATAGATAAAGTAGCTTTAAACTCTTTAAACTTAAAAGTATTTGATGAGAAATTTAAGAGACTAACTAAAAGTCAAAAAGATAATGCAAAAGATAATAATAATTACAATGAAATCAAAGAGATAATAAATGAGAAATCTCATATATTAGATATTTTAAAAGAAAAAGATGGAAAAACTAAAATTTTTGAAGATGAAAATTTTGAAGAATTTAAAGAGTATATAACAGGAGAAAAGAATAATAAAAGTAAACCTAGAGCTGTTAAAAGTATAACTATTTACTCTTCTGAACTAAAAGAGTTAAAAACAGCTATTATTTATGATGTACCAGGATTTAATTCACCTACAAAGCTTCATAAAGAACAAACTCAAGAGATGTTAAAAAAAGCTGATAGTATTATTTTTATTTCTGATGTTAGTAGCCCTAATTTTAAAGGTGATGAACTTGATTTATTACTTAATTCAAAAGATGAATACGAGATAAGTTTAAAAGATAAGTTATTTGTTTTTGGGAATAAACTAGATAAAGCTAATAATAAAGATGAATCTGTAAATAATCAAGAAAAATTTACAAACGATTTAAAAGAAAAATTAGAAATTAATGAGAATATTTTTATCGGTTCTGCAGGTAAATATTTAGTTGATAATAAAATAGGTAATTTAAATATAACTTTTAACTATGAAGTAAATGATACTATAGATAGTTTTCGTAAAGCTATTAAAAAGTATTATCAAACAAATAGATTTGATGTATTAAAAACAAAAATTGAGAATAATCAAGAGAGGATTTTAGAAATATTTGATGATATTAAAGAAAGTATTTCAATAGAAGAAAAAATAGAAGAAGGTAGTGAAAGAGATAGAATAGTTTATGAATATACTAATTCTATTAAACCAAATATTGAAAACTATCTAAATAAATATATTGAAAATTTAGAAAATGAACTTGATGAATATTTTACAAAAGAATTCCAATTAAAAATCAATTCTTATTTTCAAAAAATAGATAAAAGTGATTTATTAAATACCAGTACATCTTTAGAAAAAACAAATCATTATTTTAGAGATAAATTATATAATAAATTTATTCAAGAATTTTCTCAATTAACAAAAGAGGTAGTACAAAATAAAAGTGATGAGATTGAAAAAAATATTAAAAATGGATTTATTGGAGCTATTTCAGAAAATAAAAATAGAAAAATTAAAAGACTTGTAGAAGATTTGTTTAGTAAATTTAAATTTGAAAAACAAGATAATAAGTTTGATTATCTATTTGAAAGATTTGGAAAGAAACTACTTAAAATAATGATTTTTTATCCAGTTTATCCAACAAGTCAAGAAAGAAAAAATGAATTTAAGAAATATAGAGATGAATTTATATTATTAGATAATAGCTCTAAAGATAAAAATGGTTCAATTTTACATATGATAGTTACAGGTAAAAATAAATCATTAGAAACTTTAAGTAATAAATTAAAATATTTTAAAGAAAAATCGATTAATTCTCTTGAAAAAATCATAGAAAGTAGAGAAAACTATGTGAGTTTTTTTGAAAAAGATTTATTACAAGATTTAGATAATATACTAAATATAGCCTATAAAAATAATGTTTATGATGAAACTCAAATTTTTAATATTGAAGACACAGAAGATATAGAGATAACATTAGAAGATATACAAAAGGAAATAAATAATGACATTATTAATTTTAAATTAATTTTAAAAGAAACGGTAGTACCTATTTTAAACTTAGAAAATATCTATTCAGGAAGAGTAGAAAAAGAGATAAAAAGATTGATTAAATATTTTAATAGTAACGAGTATGAAGCTACAAGTTTTATAACAAAGATAAGTCGTATCTTAGCAAAAGATGAGTTATCAAAAGTTGATGAAAAGATTCAAGATCAGGAATCTAAAAAAACCATTTTAGATAAAGTTGATGAGTTTTTAGAAAACAATGAATAATCAAGAGCAATTACAAAAGATAGCTAAACTTGAAAAAGAGCTATTAGAGTTAAAAAAAGATTTAAAAAAATCTATCAATTTCTCAACTATTAAATTAGAAGATTTAGAAAAAGAATTTAATCTAGTTGAGAAGTTTGATTAAAACCGAGTCCGGGTCCGCCGTATTCCTCGGGGATGAAAAGCCCGATGAGATCCAATTCGCGCGCTTTTTTCAAAATATCTGCCGGTGAATTTGACATCAATGAAACGTTTCCGGCAGATATTTT
>JAYELQ010000029.1:0-3501 GCA_034717655.1 Campylobacterota bacterium | reverse complement strand
AATTTAGTGTAAAATACACAAATAAAAGAGATAGCCATTTTTTAAAATCAAAAAATCAACTACTTTGTGATGATTGAATTTGCAAGTGGCTCTATATATATATTTATATTTTTTTAGATAAAATAAAATAATATTATAAGTTAAGAATTTATATAGAATAGTTTTTATAGAATACCACTAATTAAAAAAAAGGGATATTATGGACTTAATTGTAAATGGCGATAAGATATCTACAAATGAAAACAGTAGTTTAGAACAAATTATGATAGAATTAGAGATAATAGATAAAGTTATGGCTGCTGCTATAAATATGGAGATAGTTAAAAAAGAGGATTGGAGTAGTGTTACCCCTAAAGATAATGATAAAATAGAGTTATTACAATTTGTTGGTGGAGGGTGATTTATGATTAGTGATATAAGTTCTGTTTGTACTTACTGTGGAGTTGGATGTGATATAACTGCACAAGTACAAAATAATAAAATATTAAAGATATATGCTCAAAGTGATGGTGCTGTATCTCAAGGTAAGTTGTGTATCAAAGGTAAACACGGTTTTGATTTTGTAGATTCTAAAGATAGAATTAGAAACACAAGAATTAAAAAAAGTTTTATTGAAGAAAACTTTGAAAGTATGCCTAGGGAATTAAAAGCTAGAAGTCGTACTTTAGTAGCTTATGATGATATATGGTATGAAGCTAATTATGAGTTTGCCACTAGTTTATCTGCTTGGAAACTAGCAGAACTTAGAGAGCAATATGGTGATAAAAGCTTTGGTGCTACAGGTGGGGCAAGAACTAGTTGTGAGAGTGGATTTTTATTACAAAAATTTACAAGAGAAACTATGAGGTCTGCTAATATTGATAATTGTGCAAGAGTTTGTCATAGTCCTAGTTTAAATGGTATGGCAGCTACTATTGGTGAAGGGGCTGCTACAAACCCTTATGATGATATATATAAAACTGATTATATGATTGTAATAGGTTCAAACACAACAGAAGCACACCCAATTATAGCAAATAGAATGATAGAAGCTACTAAATCTAAAAGTGCAGAGCTTGTAGTTTGTGATGTAAGAAATATTCAATTAGGTAAATTTGCAAATCTTGAAGTTGTATTACCTTATGAAGCAAATCTTCTATTTTTAAATAGTATAGCTTATGTAATTTTAAAAGATGAGTTATATAATCAAGAATTTATAGATACTAGATGTAAAGAGTTTGAAGATTATAAAAACTCTATTTTAAATGACCCTTTTGCAAATCCTGAGTATTTTAAAAATATAAAAGGTTATGAATATATATCTGATATGGTTCCCGAAATTGCAAAAGAGTATGCAACAAAAAAATCTATGATATTTTGGGGACTTGGAATAAGTGAGCATTTAGATGGTAGTTATGCTGTTATGGCTATGGTAAATTTAGCACTTTTAACAGGAAATATAGGAAAAGAGGGTGCTGGACTTATGCCTCTTCGTGGTCAAAATAATGTACAAGGTACTTGTGATATGGGATGTTTACCATATTATGGACCCGATTATACAAAACCAAAAGAGGAGGGTTTAAAAACTCCTGATATGATAGATGCTATGTTAAATGGTGAATTAAAATCTATGCTTGTTATGGGTGAAGATATATCTCATATTCATCCAAATCAACATAAAATAAATAAAGCACTAAAAAATCTTGATTTACTTATATCTCAAGAGTTATTTATGACTCAAATAGCACACAAGTCAGATATTGTTTTTGGTGTAAAATCAGCTTATGAAAAAACAGGTGTATATGTAAATGCTATGAGAAGACTTCACTTATCTCAACCTTTAGTTGAAAATAACCTTCCAGATGATTGGGAAGTGTTAAGGGATATTGAAAATAAAATGAAAGGTGACTTTTTATATAATGAAAGTGCAGATGTATGGAAAGAGGTTCAAGTAGAAGCACCTTATAGATATGGTGGAGCTAGTTATCAAAAACTAAAAAAACATAGAAGCAAAGGGATGCAGTGGCCTGTAGATAAAACAGATACACCTATACTTCATCTTGAAAAGTTTAATACTTCTGATGGTCTTGGTAAGTTTATATACAATAGTTATGAGCTTCGTGGACAAGTTGAAAAACTTGTAAATAATATAACTTACGATACTTTTTATCTTACAACTGGTAGAGTATTAACACAATATAATAACTCTGCTCAAACATCAAAATCAGAAAAACTACAAAGTAAATATAGTGAAGATATTATTTTAGCTTCTATAGAAGATAAACACTTGATAACTCACGACCATATAGTATTAAAATCAAAATATGGAACAACAACACCATTAAAAGTTAAGTTTGTAAAAACTATTAAACCACAAACACTTTTTTGTTCATTTCACCATTCAAAATCAAATATAAATTATATATTTGGAGATGAATCAGATGTAAATACAAAAACAGCATTATTCAAATCTATTGAAGTTGTTGTTTGTTAAAATATATAAAATATAAAAATAAAGTAAAGGATTAAATATGTTAGATTTTGCAATTATTGGAGGGGGTCCAGCTGGACTTACAGCTGGGCTTTATGCTACTAGAGGTGGATTAAAAAATGTTACTATGTTTGAAAAAGGTTTGCCAGGTGGACAAATAACTCAAAGTAGTGAGATAGAGAATTACCCAGGGCAATTAGAAGTGGTAACAGGTATGGAGCTTATGGACAAATGGCCACAACAGTGTCAGCAATTTGGTCTAAAGCACGATATGTCAGAAGTAAAACATTTAAGAAAAAACAGTGATATATTTGAATTAGAGTTATCAAATGGTGATAAAGTTGAAGCTAAATCAGTTTTAATAGCAACAGGTAGTGTTCCAAAACCAGCAGGTGTAAAAGGTGAAGCTGAATTTTTTGGAAGAGGTGTTAGTACTTGTGCTACTTGTGATGGGTTTTTCTACAAAGGTAAAGATGTTGCTGTGATTGGTGGTGGTGATACTGCTGTAGAGGAAGCTATATTTTTAGCAAATATTTGTAAAACTGTATATATTATCCATAGAAGAGGTGAATTTAGAGCTTCACCACACGAAGTTGAAAAACTAGATAAGTTTGATAATATTGTAAGAGTTATGAACCATACAACTGAAGAGATTATTGGTGATAATATGGGTGTTACTGGTATAATAGTAGAAGATAGAGAAACTAAGCAAAGAAAAACTTTAGATGTTCTAGGTGCTTTTATATTTGTAGGTAGAGATGTGTTAAATCAAACTCTAATTCAAGAAGATGGTAGTTTTTTATGTGATACTGATGAGAGTGGAAATGTGATAGTTGACTTAAATATGAAAACTTCAGTAGATGGACTTTTTGCAGCAGGTGATATCCGTATAGATGCTCCAAAACAAGTAGTATGTGCAGCAGGAGATGGTGCAACTGCTGGTATAGGTGCTATATCATATCTTCAATAATTAAAAACAAGGATATAAATTGATAAAAAAAATAGAACAAGTAACCACTTTACTTGAAGCA
>JAYELQ010000028.1:0-3528 GCA_034717655.1 Campylobacterota bacterium | reverse complement strand
CAAAAACCATTGTTTTCAACCGACATGAACCGGAAGCACCTCGCTGAGACACGCCGTGAACCCATCCCTGGGCTCGTCGATAAGGCTATCGATAAGTCTAATAGGTTAACACGGTCGTGTTATCGGCAAACAGAGCTGAAAGTGTTCCTGTAAATTTAACGCCATCAATGACATCCTCCTGTTTTATTCCACCAACATTTTCCATACACATTTTACAGAGAATGACCTGACCGCCAGACTTCATAAATCCCTTTAACATTTCAGGTATGGTTTTTCCGTTAGCATATCGGTTCTGCGGGATGTTTTTATCTACCCATCTAACACCTTGCGCACTTAAAAATATCGTTACCGGAATATCTCCGGTACTCAGTACCTTGTTACTAATGCTAACTGCCATGGCGGCACGATCAAGGTCATCAGAGATTAAATTAACAAAAAGTTTTTTATCGTCTTCGTCAGCAAACCCGGTTGTGTTAATACCGAAGTACATAATGGTGAGTAATACCAAAGAAAATATTTTTTTCATAATAGAAGCCTTTTTAAATTTAATGCATTTTCTAATCTTATTTTATTATCTTTATAATATTTTTTTCTATCTATTGATTCTTCAATCTTCTCTTTTTCTCTAGGGTCTGACTCATCTAATTTTAACAATTCATCTATCATCATAATATATTTTTCAACTAAAGCTTTATTCTTTTCAAGATGCTCTTCTGCTGATGCTGCTGCTATTAAAGATAACCTATTCTCTCCAGACTCATGATCTTTTAATTGCTTTTTTGATAACTTAATATGCTCTTCAAGGTCTAGCTTTATTTTTTCTAAAGATATAATAGATTTCATATTAAAATGATATTTTCTTTAATATACTAGATAATTTATCTTGAGTAATTGGTTTTAATATATACCCCTTTGAACCTTTTGAAATAGCATCTATAACTAATTTTTCCTCACCGTGAGATGTTACCATTATTACATTTGCACTTGTATCAAACTCTTTTATTTTAACTAAAGCATCAATACCATTTGTGATACCATTTACATTAGGCATTGATATATCCATAGTTACAAAATCTGATTTATGTTTTTTATACTCTTCAACTGCTTCATATCCATTTGAAGCTTCTGATACTACACTATGCCCTAACTTTTCTAATTGTCTTATTATTGATAGTCTCATAACTTTTGCATCATCTACTACTATTACATTTGCCATAACTTTAATCCTTTTTTATTATTATAATTGTACATTCTAAACTACCACTATTTGTTTCTAACTCTTTTACTAAAGATACATTACTTAATTGAAAAGATTTAAGTATATCTTGGTCTATAATAATAGGCTCACTCATATTTAAATCTTCATACTCAGAAGGGAAGTCTCTAATAGATAATCCACCTATAATATTAACAATCTCATTTGGTAAACTCTCAAGCATCTCTTCCCTTTGAGATATATCATTAAGTTCTGGTATAAATATATCTAATACTTTATTTATTAAACTTTCATCTATTGATACTGCTAAAAGTATCTCTACATCACCATTTTCAAATGTAATAGACGAATAAAACCTATTAAAGTTAGAGATACTTTTATCTTTTATCTTATTAACATTAACTAAAATATCATTTTCTAAAAATAACTTAATAACTTTAGTAAATATTGTACTAAAACAACTTACAGTAGATTGATTTAAAATCTCTTTTCTTATTTTCATATAAGGTATTGTAAATATAAAGCTCAAACCTTTATCTTTCTTATTTAACATCTCTACACTACCATTTAGTTTTAAAAGTTCATCTTTTACACAAGATAATCCTATCCCTCTACCAGCAATTTTATTTAAATCTTTTGCTGTTGTAAATTCAGGAAGAAAAATAAACTGTAAAATATCAGCAGAAGATAGTTTTTCTATATCTATATTATTTGTAATACCTAAATCTATAGCTTTTAAAATAATATCATTTTCATTTATCCCTTTACCGTCATCAGTAATAGATATAATAATATTCCTATCTATTACTTCATACTTACATATAATTTTACCTTTTCTATTTTTATCTAAAGATTCTCTTATATCTGGATATTCTATACCGTGTACAATAGCATTTCTAAATATATGAACTAATGTATCTATAAAATACTTAAATCTTTTAGATATTAATAACTTGTTATCACCTATTATTTCTAAAGGATAAATATCTTTTTTAATACTAATAGATATACTTTGAACTGTTGTTTTATATATTTTAAGCATATCAATTAAGTATTCATCATCAAAACTATCTATCTCATTTAATAAATCATTAAATATAATTTTATTATTTATCTCTAAATCCAAAATTGATTTTACTTTTGTTCTTATAGATTCAATTACTTTTCTTTCTATTGTTACTGTATCACTAAATGATAAAAAGTCTTTTCCTAATATATCTGATATAATTGTTAAATCTTCCTTTAAAGATATCTCTAAATTAGACTTCATAAAAATAGTAAGAAAATCTCTATCAAAATTATTCTTTTTTATTTCAGATTCTATATTGTGAATTGTATCTGTTATATACAACATCTCTAGTTGAGCAAATAAACCTTTAAAAGTATGTAAGTTTCTTTTTATTTCAGATAAATCACTATCTTTTTCCATATCTTTTATAAAACTTAAAAATGATTTAACTAATTCTACTGTTTCTTTTTTATGTTTAGCAATAGCTATTATCATTTTTTGTAATTGTTGTTCATATTTAATACTATTTTCTAGTTCTCTTTCCCTTGTTACATCAAAAAGTAATAGTAAAGATGTTTTATTTGGAAGAAGTTTGTATTTAATTGTAAAAATATTTTCTTCATTATAGTGTTCTGAAGGGAGTAATGATAGCAACAAATCTTTACTTAATTCATCATCAGTTTTTAATATTTCACTATAAGCATAATCAAATATCTCTTTTTTCTCTATATTATTTTCAAAAAGAACTTCTGATATATCTTTATTATATAAACTATCTTGATTTAAAATCTCTAAACATTTTTTTGTATAATTTTTTTGTATATTAAAATTTTCATCAAATATTAAAAAACCCTCATCTAGATTATCTAACATATTATAAACTTGTGTATTTAATTTTTGCAACTCTTTGTTTGCACTTATATCTTCCCTAACAGATGAATAACCCACTATATTATTATTTTCATCTTTATATGGTGTAATAGTAGAACTTACCCAATAAAATCCGCCATCTTTTTTTAAATTTAAAACTTCACCAATCCAAGTTTGTCCAGAAGAGATAGTCTCCCATATCTCTTTAAATATAGAAGATGGCATATCTGGATGCCTTACTATATTATGTGGTTTTCCTATTAGCTCCTCTGCACTATAGCCAGATATAGTTTCATAAGCTTTTGTAACAAAAGTTATAATACCTTTTTTATCTGTCATAGAAGCTATAACATTATCACCATATAACTTTAACAAATAATCTTTATTTAAATTTGTTTTTATCATAACTTATCTTTTTTATCCATTTTATCTA
>JAYELQ010000027.1:0-3557 GCA_034717655.1 Campylobacterota bacterium | reverse complement strand
AAAAATCTTAAACAAGATAAAATAAAGTTTATATTAGAAGATTATTACAGAGTTTCTTAATAGTGATTATCTGTAATTACTATTACAACTAGAATAATGTTTATTTTGTGCTAGTTTTAGTTACTCTTCCAATTCTCTTAGAACCTTTTATATGAGCAGCTGCCCACTCTAGTTGTGTTCTTACATCAGCAACAATCCAATCTTTTGCTTTTAAAGCACTCCGTACCTCTTTTGTTGTTGCATAAGTACCGTTTTTCTTTGCTTCTTTTTTTAGTTCTGTAGTTAATTATTTATACTCTATTAATGTATCACTTGAATATAAAAGTGAACTCCCAACTAACATACCTAAAACTAATTTATTTACTATTTTCATATTTTTCCCTTATTTTATTAAAGTTATATAATTAACAATTATCTACTATCCACCTGTTTCATAAAAAGCTCTATCTGATTTATCTTCATCACCTCCCCATCTATTCTTTTCTGGTTTGTTTTTAAGAACTTTTTTTAATATATTTGAAGCCTCTTTTATATCTCTTTTTTTAATAGCATCTGCTATACTTAAAGCATCTTCAAAATATAAACAAGGTATTAAATAACCCTCTGCTGTTATTCTAATACGATTACAATCTGAACAAAAATCATCTAAATGTGGCTCTATAATACCAAATTTATAACCATCATCTAAAACATAACTTTGAGATGGGCTACTACCTTCTCTATCTAATTTTGTAAAATTATAACTATTTCTTATTATATCTTGAATTTCCTGAGAGTTAAGACCCTCTTTTACATTTGCATGAGAGTTTTCCATATATTCAATAAATCTAACTTCCCAATTGTTTTTTTTACAATACTCTAGTATATCTATTATTTCACCATCATTAATACCTTTTAAAGGGACACAATTTATTTTAATAGATAAACCTATATCACTTGCTTTATGGATACCTTTTAAAACAGTTGACAAAACATCTTTTTGAGCTATATGATGAGCTACATCTTTTTTTAAACTATCTAAAGATATATTTAACCTTTTTAATCCTGCATCTTTTAAATCTTGTGCAGCCTCCTCTAACAAAAAGGCATTTGTAGTTAAAGCCAAATCAATATCCGGTGCATAACTAGATATCATCTTAATAAAATTATCTAAGTTATGTCTTAAAAGTGGTTCCCCACCTGTAAGTCTTATTTTTTTAACCCCTTCATCTATTGCTACTTTAACAAATTCAAACATATCTTCATAAGATAATAGTTTTTCTGTAGGAACCCAAGAAAATGGTTTCTCAGGCATACAATATTGACATCTAAAGTTACATCTCTCAGTAACAGATATTCTAAGATAATCTACAACTCTATTATGTCCATCTATAAGCATTTTAATCATTTCCTTTTTTATTTATAAAATTATTTTTATTTACATCTTTTACAATTTGTTCTGATAATAAAGCTGTTTCTTTAGCTATGGATTGTGTATTTTTAGATATTGTTGCATTCTCATTTGTTTGCTTTTCAAGAACAATTATAGAGTTACTTATTTCAGATATAGCATTATCTTGAATTTTAGAAGCTTCCTCTATCTCTTTTATTGTTATAAAAGAATCAGATA
Organism: Campylobacterota bacterium; assembly: GCA_034717655.1. Lineage (GTDB taxonomy): Bacteria > Campylobacterota > Campylobacteria > Campylobacterales > Arcobacteraceae > JAIOSF01. The sequence goes on along the minus strand of JAYELQ010000027.1, from coordinate 1,948 downwards.
CATTTTTACTTAAACTAGAATATCCTTTTATCATAGCATCTGCTATATCTTTCCCTTGTGAAGCTTTTTTAGAAGCACTCCCCACTAAACTTTTTATATCATTAGCAGCCTCTGCACTTCTATGAGCTAAGTTTCTAACCTCTTGAGCAACAACTGCAAATCCTTTTCCTGTTTCACCTGCTGTTGCTGCTTCTACAGCTGCATTTAGAGATAGAATATTTGTTTGGAATGCTATTTGGTCTATAATCTCAATAGCTTCATTTATAGAGTGAACCTCTTTATTTATATCGTCCATAGCTTCAGTGGTATTATTTGCAAGTTTATGCCCCTCTACAGATGAGTTATTTAAATCATTTGCAAAACTTGTCATTTTAATGACATTTTCTGTATTTATTTTAATATTTTCAACTATTCTATCGATAGATAAAACAGTCTCTTCCAATGTAGATGCAGATTTAATTGTATTATTACTTAAAGTATTAATATTAGATAATAATAAATCAGAACTTGAATGAAGTGTATCACCTTGTTCTTTATTGTTTATTAACATAGTTGTTATAGATTCACCCAAACTATTTATACCATCAGCTAACTCTTTTGTAACACCACCTATATTACTATCTAACTCTATCTTATTTCTATAATCATAATTTGTATATTTAGATAATCCATCTAGTATATTAGATAATATATTAGATTGAATATCTAACATTTTATTTATAGTATTTGCTAATGTTTGGATTTGTGGATTTGATGCTGTTGCATTTACTCTACAATTATAATAACCTTGTTGCATCTTATTTAATGTTAATATTGATTCCCCAACACACAACATATCATCTTCAATACCTTCATTTATTTTATCAATATTTATATTTATATGATTTGCAACTATACCAAGCTCATCTTTACTATCTAAATCTATTTTATCTATTAAATTATGTTCCCTATTTAAAAATGATAAAAAGTTTTCTATACCTAGAGATATTTTATCTATAGATAATCTTATATTATTAGAAACAATATATGCTGTAAAAACAGTAATAATAAAAATAGATATAATTAAAGGTATAATAATATATAAACTTGAATCAATTTCTAATAATTTATTTTGTGATTCTTCTAATATCTCTTTTTTTAAAGCGATATCAATATCTTTTAATATCTCTATATTATTAGAAATATTACTTAAAAAATAAGATAATTCGCTGTTTAAATTAATCTTATTAGTAATATCAAAAGCTTTTTCTCTAATATCATCAAAACTAATAAGAGTTTCTTCTTTATTTTCTATTTTATATACAAAATTTGATATAAAAATATTTAATTCAATAAGTGAATTAATTTTTGTATAAGAGTCTTGCTCTTTATATTTTTCTAAAATGATTATAGTAGCTAAAATAACTATTGAGATAAGAGGGATAAAAATAGATATAAATAATTTTTTTTTAATTGAGATATTTTTAATAAAATTCATTATATTATCTCATACTTTTATATAATTTTTCATATTTTTCTTTTTCCATATCAGATATCCTTTTTCTACAAGATATATAACCTTGTGAACCATCACAAGATTTAAATGGATAAACAGTAGCAAATACCCAATAGTATTTACCACTTTTTGACCTATTTTTTACAAAGCCTCTCCATTTTTTATTATTTTTAACAGTATCCCATAAGTCTTTAAAAGCCTCTTTTGGCATATCTGAATGACGAACTATATTGTGTGGCTTTCCAATCAACTCTTCTAATGTATATTCTGCATATTCACAAAACTCATCATTTGCAAAAGTTATATTACCTTTTTGGTCTGTTTCTGATACAAGAAATGCTTTTGCATCTAATAAAATTTCATTATTCCTTACTTCTAACATAACATAACCCTTTTTTATTAATAATATTACTATTTTATTTTATAAATCTTGTTCTATTATCTCTTTAAATC
>JAYELQ010000026.1:0-3623 GCA_034717655.1 Campylobacterota bacterium | reverse complement strand
AGTTATAAGATTGGATTGATATGAATGAATTAGGCTTAAAAGTAACTCCTTATAGATACTTTACAGCTTGGGATATGACTTTAAAGAAGTTAGATAATTAATCTAAATAGAACTATATTTAATAAAATAAAAAACGAAAAGAGATAATATGAAATATTTAATGGCAATAGATGCAGGTACAGGAAGTGTAAGAGCAGTTATTTTTAATACAAAAGGTGAAGAGATATCTTTTGCTCAAAAAGAGTGGGTACATAAAAAGGAGAAAGATATACCAAATAGTATGAGTTTTGATTTTGAAAAGAATTGGGAGTTAGTAAAATGGTGTATAGATAAAAGTATCAAAAAAGCAAATATAAATCCAAAAAATATATTATCTCTTAGTGCTACTTCTATGAGAGAGGGTATTATACTTTATGATAAAAATGGCAAAGAGATTTGGGGTGTTGCAAATGTAGATGCGAGAGCTTCAAATCAAGTAAAATATCTAAAAGATAGATATAAAGGTATTGAACAAAAGTTTTATAATATAAGTGGTCAAACTTTCGCTTTGGGAGCGATACCTAGAATATTATGGCTTAAAGAAAATAATAAAAAAATATATAAAAAAGTGACCACTATCTCTATGATAGGTGACTGGATACTTGCAAAACTTTCAAATAGAATAGTAGTTGACCCTAGCAATGCAGGAACTACTGGTATTTTTAATCTCAAAAAAAGAGATTGGAAAAAATCTATGATGGATAAAATTGGTCTAAAATCTAATATATTTCCACCTTGTCTTGAAACAGGAACAGTTATATTAACTGTATCAAATAAAGAAACTCTTTTAAAATCAAATACTTTAGTAGTAGCAGGTGGTGGAGATGTACAGCTTGGAAGTGCAGGACTTGGAGTAGTTGAAAAAAATCAAGTAGCTATACTTGGTGGAAGTTTTTGGCAACAAGTTGTAAATATACCAAATGATACAAAGTTACCAAAAGATATGAATATAAGGGTAAATCCACATGTTATAAAAGGTTTATCTCAAGCTGAAGGGATTACATTTTTTAGTGGTTTGATTTTACGATGGTTTAGAGATGTTTTTTGTGATATAGAGCAACTAGAAGCAAAAAAGAAAAATTGTGATGTTTATACTATTCTTGAAAATAAAGCAAAAGATATAAAAGCTGGTTCAAATGGGATAATGCCTATATTTAGTGATGATATGAAATATGGTAAATGGTATCACGCAAGTCCTAGCTTTATAAACCTAAATATAGATAAAGATATTTGTAATAAATATACTATGTTTAAAAGTTTACAAGAGAATGCTTGTATCGTATCAAATATAAATCTTAAAAAAATAAAGAAGTTTTCTAAGGTATCTTTTGATACTATTGTATTTGCAAGTGGGGCTAGTAAAGGTTCTTTGTGGTGTCAAACATTGGCAGATGTAACAAACTGTAAAGTAGTTGTACCAAAAGTAAAAGAGGCCACTGCATTGGGTGCTGCTATGAGTGCTGGGATTGGGGCTGGAGTATTTAAAGATATGAAAGATGCTGTAAGTAAAGTTGTAGTTTTTGAAAAAGAGTATATACCAAATAAAAAGAATTATATTATTTATAAAAAGATTACAAAAAAATGGAAAAAGATTTATAAAGAGCAATTAAAATTAGTTGATAAAAATTTAACAACTTCTATGTGGAAAGCTCCCGGGATTTAAATCCAAATAAAAAATAAGGATAAATTATGAAAAAATTAATACTTACTCTATTTATTGTTTTAACAATGAATGTAACTCTTTGGGGTGGTTCAAAATTAGGGCTAGATTTTAAGATAGGTACAGGTTATATGGATACTGTAAAAACAGAATATAAAAATTCTAAATATGAAACTAACTCTTTAAGTACAGTTGTTTTAGGAATAGGGGCTGAGTATTATGACAATCTTAATATCTATATTGGAAGTGATTTAGAGTTTGCTATAGCAGATGACCAATATACAAATGCTTATGGTTCTCTCACTACAGCTTTTGGTAAAGTTGGTATCCATATTGATAAAACTATTATAGTTTATGGTTTGGGTGGATTTGCTTATCACGACCTTAATAGTCAAACTATTAATACAAGTGGTTCTGGTATTGTATTTGGTGGAGGTTTGAAGTTAAATCATAAACAAAATGTAGGTATGGAGATAAACTTTAAAAGGTCACAACTAACAGATAATAGTGAAACTAAATATTATGTAAATAGTATGACTTTAAATTGTGTTTTATTCTTTTAAGATAAAAAAGTTTAATAGATATTTATATAGTTTTAGATAAAATTCAAGATATTTAAATAAGGATTATATATAAAATGAAATTTTCAAATAGTTTTATACCAACAACAAAAGAGACACCAAGTGATGCAACTTTACCATCTCACCAATTTCTGATAAGAGCTGGATTTATAAATCAACAAGGTAGTGGACTTTATAACTATTTACCATTGGGTAAAATAGTATTAGATAAAATTAGAAATATAGTAAAAGAGGAGTTAGATAATGCTGGTTGTAATGAAGTACAATTAGGGTTTGTAACACCTATTGATTTATGGGAGAGAAGTGGAAGAGCTGATGATATGGGGCAAGAGATGCTTCGTATAAGAGATAGAAAAAATAATGAGTTTGTTTTAAGCCCTACAAATGAAGAAGCTATGGTAGAGTTAGTAAAAAATCGTATCACTAGCTATAGAGATTTACCTGTAAACTTATATCAAATAAATACAAAATTTAGAGATGAAGCAAGACCTAGGTTTGGACTTATGAGAGGTAGAGAATTTCTTATGAAAGATGGTTACTCTTTTCACTCTTCAAAAGAGGATATGGTTAGAGAGTTTAACCTTATGGAAGAGACATATAAAAAGATATATACAAGGCTTGGGCTTGATTTTAGAGTAGTAGAAGCTGATAGTGGAGCTATAGGTGGGACTGGAAGTAAAGAGTTTCATATTATAGCAAATAGTGGAGAGGATACTATAGTTATTTGTGATAGTTGTGATTATGGGGCTAATATAGAAACTTTAGAAGAGATAAATGAAGATGAGTTTAATGATTTAACTTATGAAGAGCTACAATCAAAACAGATAAATGAAAAATGTAAATGTGGTGGAGGTTTATCTTATAAAAAAGGGATAGAAGCTGGACATATTTTTCAATTAGGTACAAAATATAGTGAAGCTCTTGAAGCAAACTTTTTAAATGAGAATGGTAAAACTCAACCTTTTGAGATGGCTACTTTTGGTATAGGTGTAAGTAGATTAGTAGCTTCTGTAATAGAACAAAGCCACGATGATAAAGGTTGTATCTGGACAAAAGAGACAGCTCCATATTTAGTTGATATTATAGTATCAAATGCAAAAAAAGATGATGAACTAAATGCAGGTCTTAAAATATATGAAGATTTAAAACTAGCAGGTATTGAAACTATAATTGATGATAGAAAAAAAGAGAGATTTGGTTTTAAAATGGGTGATTTTGAGCTTATTGGTTTCCCTTATGCTATAGTAGTTGGTAAAAAACTTAAAGATGGTATGGTGGAGTTAATAAAAAGAGAAACAGGTGAAAAAGTAGATTTAGAGTTAGATAATGTAGTTAGTTACATA
>JAYELQ010000025.1:0-16858 GCA_034717655.1 Campylobacterota bacterium | reverse complement strand
CAACTTTAGAAGATATCTTTTTATATTTTAAAGTAAACTCTAGTAATCATTTTGTACCAATAATTGATAGTTATAATACTTTAGTTGGTGTGATTTATGAAAAAGATATAAAAAAACTCTCTTATTCTCAATATGGTATGAGTTTAGCTAAAAATATAAATATAGATAATCCTATACAAAAATATATGAAAAGTACTATTAGTGCAGAGATATCTTGGAGTGTTGATAAAATACTAGATATCTATACTTTAGCACAAAAAGATAAAACAGGTGTTTTTATAACAAAAGATAATGAATATTATGGTTTTATTGATACCAATAACCTTTTAAAACTATCTTATTTTAGAAATTTAGAGATAGCAAGAGACCAAAATCCACTTACTAAACTTCCTGGAAATAATCAAATTGAGAAGTATATAGATAATATATTTAAAAATGAAGAGAATAAAAAATACCATATTGTATATTTTGATTTTAATGATTTTAAACCATTTAATGATACTTATGGATTTAGACAAGGGGATAGAGCTATTAATATGTTTGCACAGATATTAAAAAAAGAGCTATCTTCTAAAGAAAATATTTTTATAGGTCATATAGGTGGAGATGATTTCTTTTGTGGATTAGAAGAGTATAGTTTTGAAGAGTGTTTTAAAATTATTAAGAATATACGAGATATATTTAAACTTGATGCATCATCTTTATATAACAAAGAAGATAGGGAAAATGGATATATAAAATCAAAAGATAGATTTGGTATAAAAAGAGAATTTAAGCTATTAGATGTTGCAGCTGCCATTATAGAGATTAGTTCATTAAAAGATAAAAGATATTTTGATGAGATATTAAATGGTGCTAAAAAATCTGCAAAAAATTCAGATATCCCTATAGGGCTTACTTTAAGATAGTAGTTTATAATGTAATCTTATTGTAATTTTTAAGTTTTATAATCTCACAATTTAAAACAAAGAGGAATTATGAAAAAGTATGCAATTATTATAGAGTATGCAGAGCAGGTACAGATAAAGGATTTGATGGATTTAGACCAGATACAAAACCTTTATTAAAATCATTAAAAAAAATAGCTAATATAGATGGGGAAGTTGTATTTTACAATCCTAGTAGAAAAAAAGAATTATTTAATTATATAGAAAATATAAAACAAAAAACTATTGTAATAAGTAGAATTAATCCAGGAAATCTTGATGCAGTTGATGATTATTTTCTATTTTTAAAAAGTTTAAGTGATATAGGAGTTGATGTAAATACTCACCCTGATGTTATGATTAATCTTGATTTTAAAGATATTTTAGAAAAACTTAAAAACTCTCTTGTTGGTGATAAAGGTACACAGTTTTATAATACTTTCTCAAGTTTTAAAAAAGAGTTCCCTTCTATTTTAGAAAAATATAGAGTGAGAGTTTTAAAAACAAATTATGGTTCAACAGGAGAGGGTGTATATCTTGTAAATTTAAGAGATGATGATTCTATTATTTGTACAGAATCTGTAGATAATATCAAATATTTTTATGAGAATATGGATGAATTTCTAAATGCATTTAAAGAGAAGTTTACACACGATGATTCTAATGAGGTTTATTTTAAAGGTAAAAGTGGTTTTGTAGGTTGTAGATATCTTCCTAGGATTAATGGAGGGGAAGTTCGTGTTTTATTAGTAAAAGATAAAATAGTAAGTATAGTTCATAAAAAACCTCAAAGTGGAGAGTTTTCTGCAACACTATTTAGTGGAGCTCAATATAAATATTTTAAACCAGATAATCCAAAATATCAAGATGCTGTAAAGCTTACAAAAAAGGGATTAAAGTCAATAGAGAAACATCTTAATAATCAATCTTATCCACTTTTATGGACAATGGATTATATAAAAGATTATGATAATAAAGGTAATGATTCTTTGGTTCTTAGTGAGATTAATTGCTCTTGTGTAGGGGTTACTACTCAACTTGATATTTGTGATGAGATTGCAAAAGTATTTTTATAATATACTACTATAAATGGTAAAATACCATTTATAGTTGAGATATATATTAGAAAGTTATATTTTGAAAATCTTTATTTAAAAGTTTTCCAGCTACAACAGGTGGTTTAGCTACAGTTACACCATCTATTAAAATTGATTTATCTACACCTTTATTTGGTAAATATAATGGACAAACTTTTACATCTGCTCCAAGTTTAATCAATGCTTGTAAGTGTTGTTTTGCAGATGGTGCTTTTCCATCAGGTCTTTTTGTAGGAACACCTTTTATATTTTTATGTGCTAAATCTCCAGCAGCTCCACATAATACAATATTTACCTCTTTTTTATGTTTTTTTATAGTCATAAGAGATAAAACCATCGCCATCGCTTGAGTTTGAGAGCTATCTGAATTAACTAATACATTTAAACCTTTTGCTTGAGAAGCACTTGATATAGTTGGTATTACTAATAAACTAGCAAGAGCAACTGTAGATAAAATTTTTTTCATATTTGTCCTTTTGATATTTTTTAATATCATATAGTATAAATATTTTATATAATATTAACTTAACTTAATTATTATATATAATTAATTATCTACTCTTAAGCTTTAAAGTATTTTAGCTTTTCCATTTTTCATAACAACAGTATCTTCTATCCTTACACCAAATTTATTATTTAAATATATACCTGGTTCTATTGTAAATACCATATTATCTTCTATAATTAAATCATTTTTACTATTAATATTTGGATATTCGTGTATATCTAATCCAACTCCGTGACCAGTGCTATGTACAAAATATTTACCATATCCAGACTTTTCTATTACATCTCTAGCTAATTTATCTATTCTTGATGCTTTCATACCAACTCTAGCTCTTTCTATAGCAATTTCTTGAGATTTTCTTACAATATCATATATCTTTTGTTGATTTCTTTGAGAAAAAATTTGTTCTCTTTTAAAATCTATATTTCCATTATAAATAGATGTACAAGTTCTATCACTACAATATCTTTTATATTTTACACCAGCATCAACTAAAAGTAAATCATTATTTTTAATTTTTTTTGAAGTTGGTAAAGCGTGAGGTTTTGCACTATTTTCATTTATAGCTACTATTGGATCAAAACTTAAATCATATTTACCAAAATTACTCATCATCTCTTTTGCTTTAAATTGAAGAAATTTTTCATTTTTATTTTCTGAATTTTGTAAAAATTGTGAAAATCGTTTAAATCCATCTCTACCTAATCTCATAGCTTTGTGAATTAACTCTATCTCTTTATCTGTTTTTATAACTCTTTTTAATTTAGAGAAGTTTAGTTTAGGGGTAAATTTAGTTTTTAAATCTTGTTTTAAAGTTTGGTAAGTATATACAGTAAAATCATTTGGGTCAAAATATATATTTTTAATCTTTTCTTTTTTTAGAATATCTTTTGTTGAGTTAATAAGATTGCTTGATATAATTACTTTACAGTTTTTAGTAAATGATTTTGCCTCTATCTCATATCTAGCATCAGTGATGAAGTATTTATCACCACTAATATTTAGAAATATCTCATTATCACAACTATATCCACACTCAAAATATACACTATTTTCATTTTGTAAAATATAATTATTCATAATGATTATATTTTATTGTTGATTAGCTTGAGCTTGAGCTTCTTTTTGTGCTATTTGATGTTGTTTTGCTGCTTCCATCTCATTTAGTATTTGAGTTAAAGCAATAAGTCCCATATGGTATCCAAATGGTCCAAAACCTGTGATTACACCTAAGCTTGATTTTGCAGTTATTGAAGTTTGTCTAAACTCTTCCCTTTTATAAATATTTGAGATATGAACTTCAACAACAGGGATAGATACAGCTGATATAGCATCTGCTATAGCTATACTTGTATGACTATATGCTGCTGGATTTATAATGATACCATCAACAGTACCTAAACACTCTTGAATTTTATCAACTATCTCACCCTCTAGGTTACTTTGAAAAAATTCTAACTCTACATTATTTTGAGAAGCACTCCCTTTCATCTGTTCGTGAATTTGCTCTAGTGTCATTGGACCATATATATTTTGTTCTCTAATACCTAACATATTTAAGTTTGGGCCTTGTATTACTGCTATTTTCATTTTTATTCCTTATTTAAAATTATTTTATAGTAAGAAAAAAGTATAGTATAATCAAAATTAAAATATTCTGAATTAAGCTATAAATAGGTATAATAGATTTATGAGAATAGATAAATTTTTAAATGCAGTAAATATTACAAAAAGACGAGCCGTTGCTGAAGATATGTTATCACATAAAGTTGTTTTTATAAACAATATCTCAGTTAAAAAAGCAAAAGAGGTAAAAGTTGGAGATATTATAGAGATAAAATATCTTGAATATAGTGATAAGTTTAAAGTTTTGGAGATACCAACTACAAAATCAACTCCAAAAGCAAAACACTCTCAATATGTGGAAAAGTTTTTATAAAATATAAAAATTATCCCAAATGGTATTGAGCTATAATATAATCATATATTTTATTATGGATATGTTTAAAATAATTTATAGGTCTAGGTTCTTCACTTGTAAGTTCTATAGAGTTTATAAATTGGTTAAAAATCTTTTTATTTAGGCTAAAACTTTTATTACAATCTGTATTTTCTATCATATTATTAAGAGTTTTTTTAATATTTGATAAACTACTAGCATAACTTATAAAACCATATATAAAATCTCTATCTATTAAATCTGTAGTAAATTGAATAAGTATAGTATTTTTAATAACTCTATCATAAGCATCTTTTCTATTTGATTTTATATTGTCTATTAATAGATAGTTTATATCATTTGCAAATCTAATCACTAAAATATTTTCATTTGAATAGTTATATTTACTATATTTATCTAATTTACTCTCTATATCTTCTAACTCTTTTTCAATATCAAAATCTATAAGGGTATAATCTTGATTTATCTTATACCACATATAATCTTGATGATGTGCAGAACCTCTACTTTTAATATAAAAATTCATTAATTAAGTAATAAATCTCTATTTAAGAGAATTTTAAACTGTTCATCTCTTCTACAACTATCTAAATACTTTTTAAATGATGTTTCAAGAGTTTCATTATCTATTTTTTTACTATTAAATCTATTCCAAAAACTTTTATTTTGCATATCTTGTTTTAAAGCAAAAGATACTATATATCTTAATGGTTGGTCACAATTCTCAGGTAGATATTGTGGATTTGCTACTCTTGCTTTATAAACAAATTTTGGTATTTGTTTATTACTATCATCTATTTTAGAGAAAAATATTGAACCCAATGTTTTAATAGGTGTAAAAATAACAGAGTTTTTCTTTCTAACTGTATCTCCATCAAAAAAATCTAAAATACCTTGATATTTTTTTTCAAATATCTCAAAAATATTCTCTTTTGCATAAAGTGATTTTTCAGACTTTAAAGGTACAAAAATAATTAGTCTTTCTCTTCTTTCAAATAAAGATGTTAAATCTTGGTACATCTCAAGAATACTATTTGTATTATTAACTAATTCATTAAATCTACTTTGTTCTTCCATTAAAGCTGAAGTATCTATAGGTATTAAAATAATTTGAGATTTTTCTATAATCTCTCTTACTTTGTTTCTTTGTGTTTTTAGATATCCACCAGGAAAATCTCTAAATAATAGATTTAATCTCTCTTTACTTTTTATATGTCTTGATAAAACAAATTTAAACTCTTCCACTTTATCTGTACCCTCTAATTGAGGTGTCATTACAATATCATCATCATTAATTTGAGAAACCAACATAGATAATTTTTTATCTAATTTCATTTGAGTATCTTCATCTGCTGTTAATTTTAGATGATTTCCATAAGAAAAATCTCTATTAAACTCATTGTACATAGAAGTAAGAAGAGTTGTTTTACCAACTCCACTTGCACCTATCATTGTTATATTTATAGTTGTTTCTTTATTAAAACCTATCATAATTTTCTCCTCCTTAAATTGCTAATGTGTTTAATAAAGCTTTCATATCATCTAATTTATTATTCCACTTAATAATCATTTTGTTTTTTTTAGCTAACTCTTCAAACTCTTCTTTCCACATAACTTCTTGATTCTCTTTCATTAAATCTTCCCACTCGTTATATGAATTATAAGAATATAAAACACCATCAACTAACTCTTCAGTTACTGTAAACATAGATAGATGTGGTTGAGTAATAAACTGTTTTAGTGATTGGTGAGATTCATAAGCCACTTCATCATAAATACCATCTATTAAAAAATTAGCTATTTTATTTGAATCAGTTCCAAAATCTTGATCTTCTCGTGGTATTAACATAGGGTCTAATTTATTTAAAATTTTTCTTATTTTATTATGCATAATACCTCTATAAGATAATTTAAAATATGTAAAGTTCTTTATACTCTCTTTTATACCCTTGTGTTTTTCATCATCCATAAGTCTTATTAATCCATCAAGTATTGTTTCATCTTTCTCTACTAATTTATATAATTGTACCTTATCATCTTCAAAAATATTAACAACATCTTCTCTCATAATATACATCATTTTTTCTAGTTCATCATCTAAACAAAAAAATCTTTTAGCTAAATTATTTCTCATAATATTCATAGCTTCTGCTTTTCCAGCTTCTAAACTATTTTTCTTTTTTGCTGTTGTATTTATAACATTATGAATATATTGTTTATAACTCTCTTTATCATCTTCTATAGATTTAAATATATTATTTATAGCGTGTTCAAATATTTTATTTAACTTTGAATTTTCTCCATCTTGATTAAAACTCTCTTTTAATTTATTCTTTCTAGTATCTAGTAACTCAACTAATCCATCATAAAATTCACTAAAAAGCTTCTTGAATTCTCTATGGTCCTCTAACATTATATTTGCATTTGATACAAATTTAGAGTTTAATTTTTTAAATAGTTTAGTATATTGTGGTTTTAATAACTCTATTTGTTTTTCTAAACTTAAAACTATATCATTATCTATTTTTTCAATATTTCTTGATAAATCCTCTAAAGACTCTAATAACATAGAATTAACTTCATTTTTATTTGTAGAATCTACAATTAATGCTTTTGATACTTTATAGCTATAGTGCTCTTTTAGTTCATCTTGTATCTCTATACAGTTTTTATTGTTATTATCTTTTTTATCATTATTTAAAATCATATATGAAGATAATGAAATAGGTATATTATCAAGTCCATCTCTTACGATATCATAAAGTCTAACATCAGCTTCAGAGATAGAATCACCCCTTGAAGATGGTTTTTTTACAAAAAATATTAAATCTATATTATCTTTTACTTCATCTAATATTCTAGTGTCATCACCTAATTTTGTATCACCCATACCAGGTAAATCAATAAGAGATATTTTACCTAAATGAGATTGTGGAAAATTAGCATAAATCTCTAATGATTTTACTACTAAATAGTTAGAATATACCCTTTGACCTTTATTGTTATCTTGTGCTACATATTTTCTAATATCTCTTCTATCTATAGTTATATCATCACTAGATAATAAATCTTTATAATCATTATATTTTTTATGATAATTTTTAAGATGTCTATACAACTCTTTTGAAGTTGCATTAAAATCATCTTTACTTGGTTCTAACTCTTCTATTCCAAAATCCTCTAAACTATATGGTTCATCTAGTTTTAAAGTTTTAAAGTATGGTAAAATAATATCTTTAAAAAAAACATCTTTGTTATAAAAACTAACAGTTGCTTGTGTATTTTTATTATTACTATTTTCAATTACACTTTTTACACCTGTACAGTGTTGCGAATCTCCTGCTGGTATCTCTACACTACTAAGACCTGATATGGACTGTAATAATCTACTTTTACCTTGTCTAGCTTGTCCAATAACAGCTATATTTATCCTTTTTCGTGAAAATCTTTTTTTCATTTTAGATGCTTCATTATATAAAATATCACTATTTGATAATATTTTATCAAAATTTATATCTTCAAAATCTGCATCTACTTTTTTTTCTAAATTCTCTTTTAATAATTTAAAGTCAAGTAAGTTATCTTTTAGCTTAGAAATAGTTTCTGAAAGTAAATCTATATTTTGTTGTTTTAGTTCCCGTTTTGTTAAAATAAAGTCTATTGCTCTTTCAATATTTACCATTTTATTCCTATTATAAGTTTTATTTTTTCCAATTTGTTATAATTTCTTTTGTGTTAAATAAAGATGATTTAACTAATGCACTTTTTGCAATTGATATTAGTTGATTAGATGCTAAATCTAAATCATCATTAACTATAAAATAATCATATTTATCTATATAGTTTATCTCCTCTATTGCATTATTAATTCTTTTATCAATAACATCTTGAGTATCTGTATCTCTATTTTTAAGTCTTTGTTTTAGTTCATCTAAAGATGGTGTTGTTATAAATACAGTTGTTGTTATATCTTTTAAATCTTTTATAACTTGTTCAAAACCTTGAACATCTATATCAAATATAACTAATTTTGATTCCTCTAAAGCTTTATTTATAGGTTTTAAAGATGTACCATAATAGTTACCGTGAACTTCAGCCCACTCTAAAAAGTTGTTATCTTTTATATCTTGTTTAAATTCATCTTTAGTTACAAAAAAATAATCTACACCATCAACTTCACCAATGCGTGGTTCTCTTGTTGTAGTAGAGATTGAGAAATAATAAGATTCAATCTCTCTATATAACTTTTTTAATAGAGAGCTTTTCCCACATCCACTAGGACCAGATAGAAGCAAAATAGCACCTTTGTTTATTAAATTATTCATCATTATTACTATTCTCTTCCCCTAATTTTAATTTTATATTTATCTGTTTACCCTCTATTAATTGGTTTATAATATTTTGGTCTAACATATTTAATAAAGGTGTTAGTTTAGTTAAAGAGTGGTCATTTACAAGTATCTCAACATCACTACTAGAATATTTATCTTCAAATGCATCTGTAGTATTTAACTCACTAATAGCTGTATCTATAATAGAAGTTAAATCTAACCAATCTTTTTCACCATCTTTATCATCTTTTACATAATCTTTTTCTTCAATTTGAGGGCTTATTGTATCTTTTACATTTATTATATTTTTAAGATTAGATATCTCATTTGTATCTAATATCCCCCCATCTACATCATCGTAGATAGAATCCATTTTTATTATACCATCTTCTGTATCTTCATCTATATCATTAGTTATATTATCTGCTAATTCATCAAGATATCCAATAGCAGATTCTATTTTATTCTCTTCATCTATCTCTATATTTTGATTTATACTTTGTATCTCTTCTAGAGTTTCTGAAGTTGTAGGTGTATCTATATTTGAAACATATGTTTTTGTTCTCTCTTTTTCTGATAAGATTTTTAATCTTTCAGATAAAATAGTTTGTAGAGATGATGGCAAAAAAGGTAATGGTATTGTAAAATCATTTGCCATATCAAAAGGTAAAACTTCATTTGTAATAGCACCTATTTGTTTTGAATATGTTTTTAAAATAGCAAATCTATCATCTATTAAATTTTTATCTACAATAATAATATCAACTTTATGGTCAATTTGTGCTTCAGATAAAACTTCTAAATTAATATCTAGTTTTTTAGATATTAATTTAAAAATTTTAATTACCATAGGTGTTGTTGATATAAGAATTAGATTTCTCATTTTAATTGCTCCAATTTATATTCTTTTAATTTATAAACTTTATCACATTTATATGCGAGACTTTCATCATGTGTAACTATAATCATACCTGCATTGTGTTCTTTGATATAATCAAATAAGATATTTACAACTTCTAATGCTGTTTTTGTATCTAAGTTTCCTGTTGGTTCATCAGCAAATATTATTTTTGGTCTTTTTGTTAAAACCCTAGCACAAGATAATCTTTGTTGCTGTCCACCACTTATTTCACCAATACCTTGTTTCATTATATGTTCTATATTTAGTTTTTTTAATAATGTTTTATCTATTTTTACATCATTTAACAACTCTGTTATATGTAAATTCTCAATAGAATTAAAACCTCTAAAAAGATAATGTGATTGAAATATAATACCAAAATCATCTCTTCTTATTTTTAATAATTCTTTTTTGTTTTGTTTTAATATATCTATGTTATTATAATATAATTTTCCACTATTTGGAATAAGTAACGATGAAAAAATATTTAAAAGTGTAGATTTTCCACTTCCACTACTACCTATAATAGCAATTGTTTCTTTTTTATCTAATGTTAAATTTATATCATTAAATAATGGATAATCAAAATTGTGAGAAACATCCACTACTTTAAGTAGTGGATGTTTTGTTTTAGAACTCATTCTTCAACATTTAAAACTAAAATTATTTAGCCATTTGAGCAGCAACTTCTGCTGCAAAGTCTTCTTCTTTTTTCTCAATACCATCACCTAGTTCAAATCTTATATATTCAACTAGTTCTATAGATTCATCACACTCTTTTATAGCTTGCTCTACAGTTTTAGAATCATCCATAACATAGTTTTGACTTAATAATGCATTAGTTTTATCTAGTTGTGTATTATCTTCAATCCATCTAGCTATTTTACCTTTTAAAATATTTGGAATAATTTTTTCAGGTTTACCTTCAGCTTTAAGCTCTTCAGTCATTCTAGCTTCAGCTGCTGCAATAGCTTCTTGTGTTAATTGACCTCTTGAAACATATTCAGGTATATTTTTTTCAGGTTTACCAAGTCTATGTAACTCAATATTTAATTTTTCAATATCTGCTATAATAGCTTTATTTTCAGATTCTATAAAATCAGCATCTAAATCTTTGTAAGATATAACTGTTGGTTTCATAGAAGCAGCATGCATAGCTATTTTTCTAATTAAATCAGATGTTTTTTCTTTTGCAGCTTCATCACAAGTAGCAGCGATAACAACACCCACTTTACCTAAATGAACATAACCATTTACAACACCATTATCAGTTGAAACTGTTACCATTTTTCTAGCAACAATATTTTCACCAATAGTAGCAATATTAGAGTTTAAATACTCTTCAAAGTTAGTTCCATTTATTTCTGTTTTATTTAACTCTTCAGTACAAGATACTTCTGTAGCTTGAACGTGTGAAGTTATATTTGAAACAAGACTTAAAAAGTTTTCATTTTTTGCAACAAAATCTGTTTGAGAATTAATTTCTACCATTGTAGCTTTTGTTTTATCATCATTAACTAAAATAGATACTAACCCTTCAGCAGCAACATTTGAAGATTTTTTAGCAGCTTTAGAAAGACCTGCTTCTCTTAAATGTTTTATAGCTTCTTCAATATTACCATCAGTTGCATTTAGTGCTTTTTTACAATCAAGCATACCTGCACCAGATTTTTCTCTTAATTCTTTGATAAGTTTTGGAGTTGCACCTGCCATAATTATGCTTCCTCTGTTGTAGCTTCAGCTTCTTTTGTTACTTCAGCAACAACTTCTTCTTTTTCTGTTTCAGTTACTTCCTCTTCAACTTCAACACCATCTTCTTCAGCAAGAGCAGCTTTACCTTCATTCATTGCAGCAGCAAATTCATTACAGAAAAGTTGAATAGATCTAATAGCATCATCATTTCCTGGAATTGGGAAATCAACTAAATCAGGGTCACAGTTTGTATCTAGTGGAGCATAAACTTTTATACCAAGTCTTCTAGCTTCTAAGATAGCAATTTTTTCTTTAACTGCATCAATTACAAACATCATATCAGGGATGTTTTTCATCTCTTTGATACCACCTAAGTAATCTTCAAGTTTTTTCTCTTTTCTAGTAAGCATTAATGCTTCTTTTTTAGTCATAAGGTCTAATTGACCCTCTTCTCTCATTTTTTTAATAATTTCTAATTTTCTAATTGATTTTTTGATTGTTGGGTAGTTTGTTAACATTCCACCTAACCATCTATGATTTACATATGGCATACCACAATCTAAAGCAGCTTTTTTAATAGCTTCACTAGCTTGTTTTTTAGTACCAACAAAAATCATTGTTTTACCTTTAGCAGCTTCATCTCTAACTAAATTATATGTATATCTAAAGTATCTTAAAGTTTTTTGTAAATCTATAATATAAATATTTTTTCTAACACCAAATATGAACTTTTTCATTTTTGGATTCCATCTTCTTGTTTGGTGACCAAAGTGTACACCACATTCTAATAAGTCTTTCATTGTAACCATAATATTTCCTTCTTTTGCTATTTTTAGCAGATTATTTTTTAGAATTTATCCCTCTGTAGTCATTCATACTAAATAGTTTTAGTACAATTCTAATTAGAATTACTACATGTGAATTTCACAATAGATTTTTAAATCTAAAGGATTGTTATTGTATCTAAAAAAATATTATACTTAGCTTTATTTTATTATTTTATTTTATATCCACTTCCATATGTATTTTCAATAAAAAAATCATCACAACTAATTCTTTTTTTTATTTTATTCTTTAACCTTGATATTAGTTGAACTATATTATTAGTATTAATCATACTATTTTCATTTGAACAACAAACTTCAAGAGATATATCATATACTGTCAAAAACCTTGACCTATTTTTAACTAGTAGTTTTATCAAATTAACTTCATTTGTTGTTAATGATAATAATATCTCTTTATAGTAAAGCTCAGAATTATTACTATTCCAAATAAAATTATTTGATAATCTTATATCTTTATCATATATTCTACTAAGAGTCTTAAAAATAATATCTTTAAGTTTTGCTATTTTAAATGGCTTTATAATATAAGAACTTACTTGCAAATCAATAGCTTCTAAAAGTTTCTCTTTTTCACTATGTGCAGATAAAAATATTATTGGTATTTTTTCATCTGTTTTACGAATATTTGCAGCTACTCTTAGACCATTAATTTTTGGTATATTTATATCCAATAATATAATATCTGGTTTCTTTTCATTATATATATCTAAAGCCTCTTCACCGTTTGTGGCACTGTATATATAACTAAAATCTCTTTTTAAAAGATATACAATATTTTCTAAAGCCTCCTCATCATCTTCTACACATAATAGTGTTAAATCATTTTTCATTTTAAATATCCCCTTTATTTATTATAATTTTAAATTGTGTTTTATTTTTATCTGAAACAGCAGTAAGTTTGCCATTCATACTGTCTTCTATAATCTCTTTTGATATTCCACCACCGTTGTCTGTTATCTTAATTCTAAAACTATCCTCTAAAGCTTCTATTAAAATATCTATTTTTTGATTTTCTATTTTTTTATCTGCAAAATTATCTAATGAATTATTTAAAATCACAAGTACAACTTGCAATAACTCATTTTCATAGGTTTTACAAAATTAAGCTTTTGATATGATTTTTTAGTATATTTATGTTTATGCTCATAGTACCAAAATGTATGAAAACCTTCCCCATTAATATAATTGAAAATAAAAAAAATATCTTTTGTAATATATTTAATTTAACCATATCTTTATTTTATTTCTATTTTGAAAATTGTTTTATTTCCTTTACACTCTACATCTAAACTACCACCAATACTATCTTCCACTATTACTACAGCCATATATAAACCTATACCTGTACCCTCTTCTTTAAATTTTGTAGTAAAATATGGTTCAAAAATATTATGAATAATATCATCAGATATTCCACCACCATTATCACAAATAGTGATATTTATCTTATCTTTAGCTATATCTATTTTAAATTCAATTTTAGGATTTTCTATATTATTTATAAGAAAATTATCTAAAGCATTATTTACTATTACTAAAAATACCTGTATAAATTCATTTTCATAAGAGCTTATTTCTACTTTAGTTTTATTGTAAACTACATCTATATTATTTATTCTACCATTTAATAGCTCTATCACTTTTGTAAAAGTATTTGTTATATCAAATTTAGTCAATTTTTTATCAGCCCTAAAAAAATTAGAAAAATCCTCTATTGTATCTGACATATATTGAAGATTTTTTTGTGATACTTTTATTTTATCTTCTATTAACTTACCATCAATTATATCATCTTTTATTATATCATCTATAACAGCTAAACTTAAATTTATACGATTTAAAGGTTGTCTCCATTGATGTGCTATATTTGCTATCATCTCACCCATTGAAGCTAGTTTTGCTTGTCTAAAAAAAGCTTTATCTTTATCTCTATTTTTCTTAACCTCTTTTATTATTTTTAATTCTAAATTTTCATTTAAATCTTCTATCTTTTTTCGTAATTTTTTTTCTCTCAATAAAAAGAAAGTTAAAATTAGTAAAGTTATTATAAAACCAATAGATAGATGCTTCAATAGTGTATAATCTATCCCCTTTTCATATTTAATAGCTATATATTTGTTTAAAATAGTTTGTTTTTGCTCTTGGGAGATAATATTTACTAATTTATTAAATATATTTAATAACACCAAATCATCATTTCTTACAGCAACACCCAATTCCCATCTTTCATCAAATTTACCTGTTATTTTTAAATTAGCAAAATTGTTTGTTTGAAACATATACCCTATACTAGATATACTACCTATAAATCCATATAATTCACCATTTTCAACTTTTTCAAGTCCATCTTTTATATTTTTTACATCTATTATATTTATATTTGTATATTTTTCTTTAAATACTTCACTTAAAGCATAACCTTCTACTATACCTACCCTTTTATTTTTTATAGATTTTATATTATCCACAAATGATACTTGATGTGTAGTTACTAGTACAACGGGTACACTTAAATAGGGTGTCGTAAAATTCATATATTGTTTTCGGTTTGGTGTTTGCATAGCTAAGGATATAATATCACATTCTCTTTGTTTTGCAAACTCTAAAGTTTGAACCCAACTTTTTGTTTTTATCACATCTATTGGTATATCTATATTTTTTCTAAATATATCAAAATAATCTCTACTCATCCCTATATGATTACCCTTTTTATCTAGCATCTCAAAAGGCATCCAGTCTGGGTCTATACACATAGTGATATCTCCTTTATTTTTTAGATAAAGTTTCTCTTTTTTAGTTAAATCTTTTGTTTTATTTTTATTTTTATATATAAAACTATCAAAATCAATTTTCTCTTTCGTTAATCCCATAATATTATACATATCATATATTCTTCTAATATTTTGTTTTCTTATATCCCCTATCGTATCTACATTAAAATAAGCTAATTCTTTTAATGCTTTAGCTTCATATATTAAAGCTTCTTTTGTTCTATTTTGAGTATTGTATTTTTTAAGTATTAAATCTACAGTCTCTTCAATATTATCAAAAGCATATCTCCAACC
Source organism: Campylobacterota bacterium (assembly GCA_034717655.1). Lineage (GTDB taxonomy): Bacteria > Campylobacterota > Campylobacteria > Campylobacterales > Arcobacteraceae > JAIOSF01. The sequence continues at coordinate 1,530 of JAYELQ010000025.1, read as the reverse complement.
TTTTAGAGATGCTTCATTAAAGTTTTGTACCCTTTGTGGATTATTATCTAATTCACTTTGAGATGTAAATAAAATAACATCATAAAAATCAAATTCATAATCCTTTGGGTCCCATATATTATATTCAATACCTTGTTTATCTAAGTAGTATAATTCATTTGATTTAAATACAGTTGTTATATCTGTTCTTTTATCTATTAAGTCATTGATATTAAATCTATTTTTTAGTTGTATCATATCATCTAGGGATAAATTATTTGATTTAAGCATAGACCTAAATGATGCTGTTTTTATAGCATTATCTCCTATCATAATTCTTTTATCTTTAAAATCTTTAATAGAGTTAATACCAGATGATTTTAAACTAATTAATACATGTGGAGATAGTTGCAAAATTGCACTCATTAAAACTATATCTGCTCCATTGGATTTGTCTAAAACTACACTGGGATAATTTGTCCCATAGGTTGATTTACCTATTTGTACATCACGAACTATATCTGTATCAAAAGTAAACTCTTTTATCTCTACATCAAGACCTATATTTTTATAAAATCCTTTCTCTTTTGCCATATAAAAACCAGCAAACTCAAACTGATGTTTCCATTGAAGTTGCAAAGATACTTTATCAAGTTTTGTTATTTGATTTGCTATTAAAAAAGTGTTTAGTAAAACAACTAAAATTATAAAAAGTATAGATTTCTTTATCATATTAACCTTTCAATACAAACCATATTTCTTCCATTATCTTTTGCATTATATAGTGCATTATCTGCTCTTTTTAGAGATGGTTCAATATTTATCTCATCATCAAATGAAACTTGAGATACCCCTAAACTTATAGTAACTTTTAATTCTTTATTATTATCTACTTTTATGGATAATAATTCTATATCTTTTCTAATCTTTTGGGCTACTTCAAATGCTGCCTCTATTGATGTATTAGGGAGAAGTATTACAAACTCTTCCCCACCATATCTACAAATAATATCACTTTTTCTTTGAAGTTGTGTTAGTCTATTAGCTAATTCTATAATCACTTCATCTCCAATTTGATGTCCATAAGTGTCATTTATATTTTTAAATTTATCTATATCTAAAATAATAATAGAAATATCATTTTTATCTCTTTTTGCTAAATCAAGAGTATGCTCTGATATCTTTGTAAAGTATCTACGGTTATATAGCTTTGTCATATGGTCTGTAGATGCCAAAACTCTTAACTCCTCTTGAAGTTCTTGCATTTTTAATTGAGTTTTAACTCTTGCAAGTAACTCTTTTGGTTTAAAAGGTTTAGTAACATAGTCTATTCCACCTAAGTCATAAGCTTTTTCAATACTTGTTTCATCTGTTTTAGATGTACTAAATATTATCGGTATATCTTTTGTTAATGGATTTGATTTAATTCTTCTACATACTTCAAAACCATCCATTTCAGGCATCACAATATCTAACAAAATAAGATCAATCTTTTCTTTATTTAAAATATCTAAAGCATCCATTCCATTTGTTACGTCCATTATATTATAC